>DASRIK010000373.1:0-10800 GCA_035650035.1 Burkholderiales bacterium
CGCCTTCGCCGCGGATTCGATGCCAATCAGGCCGCCCGCGCCGGGACGGTTGTCGATCACCACCGGCTGGCCGAGCCGTTCGGCCAATGCCGATCCGACGATGCGCGCGACGAGGTCGGTTGCTCCAGGTGGAAACGGTACGATGAATCGAATCGGCTTATTCGGATAGGTTTGCGCACAGAGCGGCGTAACCGTGGTCGCCATGAACAAAAACGCAACCGCCACCGCCACCGCCACCGCGGTCATGGAGGCTCGCCGTGCCGCCAGATCCCGGCCGGCTGGCTTGCACGGCCGCGCCGCGTTTCCCCCTTCGGCCCTGCGCCAGGCTGTCGCTTTCGCGGCATTCTCGTCCATGGCACGCCCTCCAAGACACGTGTGTCTCGTCTCGCTCACTGACCATGATAATAGGACACAGTCCCGGCACACTCGCTACGCGCCGATACTGCCGCCGTGTCGAAGGCAACCATCGCGGCATGTCGGGATGTTGAGCGACCACTGCGTGTTAGCATTATTTTTCCTGCCCCGCCTTAACAATTCGCAATTCCATTGGAGAGCATCACGATGTCGAGTCTTCCTCCCATCCGCCGCGTCGTTACCGGCAACGACGCGCAAGGCCGTTCCAAAGTGGTGTGGGACGGTCCCGCGCCCAACTCCCACGAATCGTCGCCCGGCTCGGGACGCGGCCACACCGACATCTGGGTGTGGTACGAAACACCGCTGCCGATCAATGGCACCAACGACGACGGCAATCTGAAATACGTTTTTGCGGGACCGCCCGGCGGCGGGCATTTCCGCGTGGTGCAGGCGCGCCCCCGGCCTGCGGACTACGACCGCTCGAAAGATCCTGAAGTCATTGCGCCCCACCCGCCGAAGCCTCAACCCGGCAATCAGGGCATGTGGGTTCGCGGCGGCAATTCGATGTACGAGTCCTCCATGCACAAGACGCAGACACTCGACTACGGGATCGTGCTGCAAACCGGCCGCGATCTGGTGCTCGACGATTGCACCTTGGCGATGAACGTCGGCGATATCGTCATCCAGGTCGGCGCGTGGCACCTGTGGCGTTATCCGAACGGCATCCAGATGGCGTTCGACATGATCTACGCGGATTTTCCCGACGGGAAGGGTCTCGCGCAGGGCAACGACAAACCGCTGCCCGCGCCCACGCTGCCGCCTGGCGTGAAACCCGCGCGGCGCATCGTCACCATCGACCGCACCGAAGGCCGCGGCGAGCTGGTAAGTGACACTGCGGCGCCCGATGTGCGGCTCGATCCGGCGCGCCCCGGCTATGCGTGCGCGCGGCTGTGGGTTGCCGACGGCCATCCGGCGAAAATGGTCTACGAAACACTGCACCTGCCGCATGCTCTGGAGCCGCCGCCCAGCGGCAGCGTGTGCCGCGTGATCGACTATCCACCCGATGCCACTTGGAAAGACAAAGTCGGCGCTGCCGAAGTCGCGGCGTTTTTCAAAGCGATGGGATCGCCCGGCGCGTCCACGTATTCGGCGAGTGCACCGCACCCGTACATGCAGAAAACCCGCACGGTGGATTTTTGCTGCGTGCTCGAAGGCGAGATCACTCTCGTGCTCGATCAACAGGAAGTCAACATGCGCGCAGGCGAGATTGCCGTGCTGCGCGGCGCCAATCACGCGTGGAGCAATCGCTCGAGCAAGCCCGCGCGCATTTCGGTGTGTACGCACGACGGAAAAGAATAAACGGCAAAGCGGCGTACTGCTCGCGGAGCAGCTTTCTCGCCGAAAAGGGAGAACGCTTGGGATTACCGACGTTCCAGTATCATTCCCCTTTGATATCGGCTCTGCGAATCACGTCGAGCCACTTGTTCGTCTCCTCGACCATGAGCTTGCCGAAGTCCGCCGGGCTCATTTTCTCCGGCACCGCGCCTTGTGCATCGAGCCTTTTCAGCATGTCCGGAGAATCGAGCACGGCGTTGATTTCAGCGTGCATGCTCTTGATCACATCGGGTGAAGTCTTCAGGGGCGAAAAGATACCCCACCAGATGTACGTCACGTAACCGGGCGCGCCCGACTCGCTGATCGTTGGCACACCGGGCAGTGCGGGATTGCGCTTCTTGCCGCCTACGCCGAGCGCTTTGAGCCTGCCGCTCTTGATGTAGGCGATGAGTGAGGTGATCGAGCCGATGTTGATCTGCGTGTTGCCGGCCATGGTGTCGGCCGCCGCGGGACCGCCGCCCTGGAACGGAACGTGAACGATGTTCGTGCCCGTCATGAGCTTGAAGAGCTCGGTGTTCATGTGCGGGAATCCGCCGATGCCTGACGACGAATAGTTGAGCTCGCCTGGCCGCTTCTTTGCGAGCGCAATAAGATCCTTCACGGAAGTCACCGGCAGCGACGGATGCACCGCGAGCACGCTGTCGCCGAAGCCGATCAGCGCGACCGGCTCGAACGATTTCACGTAATCGATGCCTTTCGCCTGCGTCTTGTTGATCAGATGGCCGTATGCGGTCGAGGTCATCATGAAGTTGTAGCCGTCGGGCGGCGTTGCTGCGGCGAGGTGCAGCCCGAGGATCGACCCTGCGCCGGGCCGGTTGTCGATGATCACCTGCTGCTTGAAACGTTTGGTCAGCTCGGCCGCGAGCAGCCGCCCGATGATGTCCGTGCTGCCGCCCGGCGCCCACGGGATGATGATCCGGATCGGTTTCTCAGGCCACGCGGCGGGGGCCGTGAGCGGCACGAAAGCGGTTGCTAACAACAGTCCGACCGTCTTCAGCATGGACACGTGTCGTTTCATGGCGTGGCTCCTGACAGAGGTCGAGATACTAACGTGCAGGCACGTCCGCTGCACATGTCGCCGGTATGGACGCACAACTCACACGGGAAGAGCTCGACTGGCTGACTCAGCTCGACACGGACGCGCCGGTTAAACCCGAGCTGCCGCCCGCAATCGCCAGCAAATTCGTGGATCTCGGCCTCGCTATCCGCTTGGTCGAGGGCGGGCTGCAACTGACGACCCTCGGGCGCCAAAGATTGTCCGAGGACAAGTAAGAACCGCCAACGCCGGGCCTATGTGCGCGGCCGCTCTTGAAAAACACGGGAAGTGGTCACGGTCGACGCGATGAAGCGCGTCAGGGCCTTCCCCAACGCTCGATCCAAGGCACCCCTCGCTTGAGCTAAATCAAAGCTGGAAGGCCGATGCGGGTCTAGTCTCCGCTCCACAGTCTCGCAAAGGTGGAGCTTCATGAGCGAAGCAGTCGGCCAGCAGCAGCTTGAGATCGTGGCGCGGGAAGATTTCTCCGAAGTTACGTATCTCCTCGAAGTTCGTCACCCGCTCATGGCGAAGGCCGCCCGGCCCGGTCAGTTCGTCATCGTCATGTCGCACGAGCAGGGCGAACGCATCCCACTCACCATTGCCGATTTCGATGCACGACGCGGAACGATCACGCTTGTCATCCAGGCAGTCGGCAAAACGACGCGTGAGATGCAAGACACGTGTCAGCGCGGCACCTCGCTTTACGCAATGGTGGGGCCGATGGGATTACCCAGTCATTTCGGCGGCGCGAAGAAAATGGTCTTTGTCGGCGGCGGACTCGGTGTCGCACCGATCTATCCCCAGGCGCGCGCCGCGAAAGAAAGCGGCGCCCATGTCATCGGCGTCCTTGGTTTCCGTACGCGCGATCTCGTTTTCTGGGAGCAGAAATTCCGCGAGTGCTGCGACGAGCTCGTGCTGTGCACGGACGACGGCTCCGTCGGATTGAAAGGCCCGGTTACCGCCGGCATCAACGCGGTCATTCACAAGCACCCGGATATCGATGAAGTCGTCGCGATCGGACCGCCGATCATGATGAAAGCCTCTGCGGAGGCGACGCGGCCGCACAAGATCAAGACGATGGTCAGCCTGAATCCGATCATGGTCGACGGCACCGGCATGTGCGGCGGCTGTCGCGTCAAGGTCGGAGATCGCGTGAAGTTCGCGTGTGTCGACGGTCCGGACTTCGACGGACATCTCGTCGATTTCGACGATCTCATGGCGCGTTTGAAGCGCTTCTCGAGCGACGAGCGCGCGGCGCTCGAACGCTGGTCCGACTCGTGCCGCATGACGCGCCCGCAGGAGCTGGAAGAACTGCCGGACGTGTTCGAGGACGCGCAGGGAGGGTAACGACGTGGCAAAAAGGAAAACGATACGCAGCATTCCGCAGGAGCGCACGCCGATGCGCGAGCAGCCGCCTGCCGCGCGTGCGCAGAATTTCGAGGAAGTCGCCTGCGGTTACAGCCTGCAGGACGCGCTGCGCGAGTCGGAGCGTTGCCTCATGTGTCCCGATCCGGCGTGCGTGGAAGGGTGTCCGGTCAGCATCGATATTCCCGGCTTCATCGAGCGGATTCTGTCGAAAGATCTGCGCGGCGCATACGACGTCATCACGTCGACCAATCTCCTGCCCGCGGTATGCGGGAGGGTTTGCCCGCAGGAAAACCAGTGCGAAGGTGTGTGTCCTGTCGGCCAGACGCTGGAACCCGTCGCGATCGGCAGGCTGGAGCGCTTCGTGGGCGACACTGCAATCAAGGAACGCTGGACGAGCAGCCCCTATATCGAGCCTACGAGCTTCAAGATCGGCATCGTCGGCTCCGGTCCCGCCGGCATGGCGTGCGCGGCCGACATGGCGAAAGCCGGCTGTGACGTCACGGTCTTCGAAGCTTTTCATCAGCCCGGCGGCGTGCTCCGCTACGGCATTCCCGATTTCCGCCTGCCGAACGAGGTGATCGACGCCGAAGTCGAGAATCTCCGCAAGCTCGGCGTGAAGTTCGAATGCAACACGCTCGTGGGCCGGCTTTTCACGCTCGAGCAGATGCGCGACGAAATGGGCTTCGACGCCGTATTCATCGGCACCGGCGCGGGCTACCCGCAGCTCCTGGGCATCCCCGGCGATTCTCTGAACGGCGTGCTCTCGGCGAACGAGCTTCTCACCCGATGCAATCTCATGCGCGCGCGTGACTTCCCGAAAGTCGATACGCCGATGGCGCTCGGACGCCAGGTCGCGGTGATCGGCTCCGGAAACACGGCGATGGATGCGCTGCGCGTCTGCAAGCGTCTCGGCGCGGAGAAAGTGCATTGCATCTATCGCCGCACGAAAGCGGAAAGCCCCGCCCGTGCCGAAGAGCTGCATCACGCGGAAGAAGAAGGCATCGAATTCCACTGGCTGACTGCGCCCGTGGAAATCATCGACGATGGCAAGGGCAACGTGCGTGCGATGCGGTGCGTGCGGATGGAGCTCGGCGCACCCGACGATTCGGGCCGCCGCCGCCCGGTGCCTGTGGCCGGCAGCGAGTTCGAGTTCGAGACCGACATGGTCGTATTCGCAATCGGCACCAATGCGAATCCGATCATCGGGCAGACATCCAACCTGAATCTCAACAAGCGCGGCTATATCGATACGGACGAAAATCTCGCGACGTCGATGGCCGGCGTTTATGCGGGCGGCGACATCGTCACTGGTGCGGCGACCGTGATCGAGGCCATGGGCGCGGGAAGAAAAGCCGCGCGCAGCATGAAAGCGTATCTCGGAATACGTGACGTGCAGGCTGACGCTGACGAGTCCGCGCCGACGCTTTTCGGCATTCCACTCACCGAGCGCAATTACGTGCGCGTCCGTTCGACCGCATGAACGCAACGACAGAAAAAACATCATGAACGACTCTGCAGTGACCGACACGCGGCTGCGCCCGGACTCCCCCCCGCGCGACGTGAAAAGCGCGAAAAGCGCCGTGAAGTTGACCGAGCACATCGTCGAGGTGCTCAGCGATTCGGGCGAAGGCGCCCAACGCTGCGGCCAGACTTTGGGCTCGATTGCCGCGCGCAGCGGCAATGGCATCTGGACCGTAGAGATCATTCCCGCTGAAATCCAGCCGCCGGCACGCAGCGTGGAAGGCGCGAGCGGCAACCGCATTCGCATCGGCGCCGGTCCTGTCACCAACGGCGGCGACGAGACCGATTTGGTAGTAGCGTTCAACGAGCAGGTGCTCCTCGGCAGGCTCCGCGCGGGCGCGTTCAAGCCCGGCTGCACGATCCTGCTCGAAAGCATGTGGCGCGAACATACGGACAAGCGGATCGCCGCGTCCTACGTCGAGACGCGCGACAAGCTCATCGCGGGCGGTTTCCGCGTCTACGAGATCCCGATGGAGAAAGAATGCCGCGCGCTGGTCGCCGATCCGCGCCGTGGCAAAAACATGTTCGCGCTCGGGATACTCTGCAGCATCTATAGCTTCGACATGGCGCTCGCGCGCGACCAGATCGCCCGCACTTTCGGCAAGAAAGACCGCCGCGTCATCGATGCGAACGTGAGGCTGCTCGAAGCTGGCTGGAAATGGGCAGAAGCCAATCTGGATTTCAAGTATTCGATTCCCGCCACGCGGCCGACCGTGCCGCAGATCGTAGTGAACGGCAATACGGCGCTTGCCCTCGGCGTGCTCGCATCGGGAATGGAAATCTGCGCGATGTACCCGATCACGCCGGCGACATCGGCTTCGCACTATCTCTCGGACGTCTTCGAGAAAGTAGGCGGTGTGGTTCATCAGGCGGAAGACGAAATTTCGGCCTGCTGCTTCGCCATCGGCGCGTCCTACGCCGGTAAATGCGCAGTGACAATCACGTCGGGCCCCGGCTATTCACTGAAGCAGGAAGCCCTCGGGCTCGCGGTGATGGGCGAGATCCCGCTCGTCGTCGTGAACGTCCAGCGCGGCGGACCCAGCACGGGCCAGCCGACGAAAGCCGAGCAGGGCGATCTACTGAGCGCGATCTTCGGCAGCCACGGCGATGCGCCCAAGGTCGTGATGGCCGCGAGCACGATCGAAGAGTGTTTCTATTCGGTGATCGCGGCCCGGAAGATCGCGGAAACGTTCAACATGGTCGTGGTGGTCCTCTCCGACACGAATCTCGCCACGTCGAACACGCCTTTCCCGAGGCCTACGTTCAGTGAAGCCTGGATCGCGCCGCCGATCGATCAAAGCGCCGTCGAGCCGGGGGCGAAACCGTACGACTGGGACGACACGACCGGACTCGCCCGACGGTTCATCCCGGGCCAGCCGAACGGCATGCACGCGCTCACGGGGCTTGCACACGATCGCGCGAGTCACGTCGCCTACGACCCTGAAGTGAACCAGGAAGGCATCCACCGGCGAAGTCTCAAGCTCGCCGCGTTCCAGAAGACACTCGCGGCCCCGACCGTTTTCGGAGGCCCCGAAGGCGATCTCCTCGTGATCGGATGGGGCAGCACCCGGGGGCCGATCGAGGAAGCAGTGCAGGGACTGCGTGGAGAAGGCCGCAAAGTGTCGTCGCTGCATCTGCGCTTCCTGCAGCCGATGGCGCCTGGCATCAAAGAGATCATGCAGCGCTTCAAGGCAGTGATAACGATCGAAGGGAACTGGTGCGATCGTCCGGACGACGAGCTGATCGACGAAACCAACCGACGCTACTCGGCGCTCGCGCTGCTGCTTCGCTCCCGCTATCTGGTCGACGTCGACTGCTGGAGCGAAGTGCGCGGACAACCGATCAAGCCGAGCACGATAAAGCAGGTCGTGCTCGAGAAACTCGACAAGGCAGCCCGATCATGACCGTCGCAACCGAATGCCTGCTCCGCCTTTACGCGGAGCGCCACGAGCTCGAAGACTATCAGAGCGGAGTGCCGCGCTGGTGCACGGGATGCGGCGATAACGCCATTCTCGCGGCCGTGCAGCGCCTCTGCAGGGACGAGGCCCTGAGGCCCGAGAAAACCGTTTTCGTGTCGGGCATCGGCTGCTCGAGCCGCTTCCCGCATTACATGAAGACGTACGGCTTCCACGGCATACACGGCCGTGCGCTGCCGATCGCGGAAGGCATCCGTCTCGCACGCCCCGATCTGCACGTCTTCGTGAACACGGGCGACGGTGACTGCTGCAGTATCGGCGCCGCGCACTGGATTCATGCGGTGCGCTACAACATGAACATGACCGTGTTTCTGCACGACAACCAGATTTACGGTCTCACGAAAATGCAGGCCTCACCGACGTCGCCCCGCGGCACGAAAAGCAACACGACGCCACGCGGCTCGTATCTCGACGCGCTGAATCCGTTGACGGTCACGCTCGGCATCCAGAACGTCTCGTTCGTGGCGCAGGCGGTCGATTGGATCCCCGAGCTTCTCTACAACATCGTTTCCGCCGCATATCACCACAAAGGGCTTTCGTTCGTGCGCATCATCCAGCGCTGCCCCGAATGGCTGCCGGATTTCTTCGATCCGTGGATCAAGGACCCGAAGCGCGTGCGCGTGCTGCACCACAAGCAGGGCCTCGCGCTCAGCCCGGCGCTCGCGAAGGTCTACAGCAACAACGAAGAGCACGATCCGACGAACATCAACCGCGCACGGGAAATCGCATCGAGCATCGAGCCGATACCCGTCGGCATCCTGTACCGGGACACCGAGGTGCCGTGCTACGAAGACCTGCGCGCTTCGACGCGGCTGCGTACTTCGGGATACGTCAAAGGCGGGCTCGAAGCCGAGTTCGACAAGTTCACCATCTGGCCGGACGAGTCAGCTGCAAAAAGCGCTGCCTGAGCCACGCGCCGAAAGAAGACGTACGATGACCACTACATCCAAAGCAGACCCTCGGGCGCACGTCGCGTTTCATCTGACTGGCGTGTGCATGGAAAAAGGGCTCGAGAGCATCGAGGAGCTGCGGCCCGCACTCTTCGCGTCCTATCGGGATTTGGCGAGCCTCCGCTACGATTTCCCGGTCGTGCTGTTGCGCAATCCGTCCGAGACGCCGTTCGTTTCGCTCTCGGGCGCAGTCGATGCGGTGTTCGAAAAGCTGAATCCGGCGGCAGCCGATGGCGAGCGCGTGCGGAAGATCCTGTTGCGGCACGAGCAGGCGATTCGCAGGCTCGTCGCGAGTGGCACGACCGGCACGCTGCGCCAACTTTGGGGACTCGCCCAGTCGAAGACCGAAGACGCCGCGGCGAACGAGATGCTGACGAAGGGTCAGACGGCGCTGACGTACGACGGCCGGGTGCTCGATTTCGACGCGACGATGTGCGTGCGTCTTTTCATTCGTACGTGGCGGTTCGTGCAGGACCGGAAAATACGCCGCGCGCGGGCCGAGCTCGACCGGCTCATCCTGAAGATCAAAGATATTCTGCGGGCGGATTCCGCTGCGTCCGACCTTGCGCGTACGCCTCAGCAGTTGAAAGCATCGATCGGGACGGCGTTCGAGGGGGCGTTCGACTTCGGTCGCATGTCGACGATCCTCAGCAAAGCGCCGCAGCCGACCGGCCTCTCCGAGTCGCGGCGTCTGCGGCTGGAAAACGTAGTGAAAGTGCTGGAAACCCAGCAGTTCTTCCGCACCGAGCACGCGGAAGACGACGACAGCCAGGACGGCTACGTGTTCCTCCATACGAGCTGCGCGGCTGTGGCCGAAGCGTATCGCGAGCGTACGCCTGCGATGGTCGAGCTTGCCAAAGCGATGGCGATCGCCGACCTCGAAGCGAAAGGGGAGTACAGCGAAACGCAGCACGACGCGCTTTTCGAAGCGTTCGGTACGAATGGCCTGACGACGGAAGAGCTCGCGCAGTTCCCGGATTACCTGCTATGGCTCCCGTCGCCGTCGGCGGAAGATTACGGGGACCTCATGGCACTGCTCGGAAGCAGCGTGCCGGTAAAGGTCCTCGTGCCCTTCGACGATCTGCTCGAAGAGGCGCCCGGCGGTAAAGGCGACCTCACGTTGAGCCTCCGCAGCAAACAGCTTGCGGACCTCGCGATCGGGTTGAACAGCGTGTACGTGCTGCAGAGCCCCGCTTCGAATCTGGTGCAGATGAGGGACGCCGTCGTCAAAGGGCTCACGTATGGCGGCCCGGCCCTTTTCAGCATCTACACGGGCGCGCAGCCCGGCCGGACCCTGCCGCAATATCTGGTGTCCGCAGCGGCGATGGAAAGCCGCGCGTTCCCGGCGTTCACGTTCGACCCAGCTGCAGGCACGGACTGGGCCGCACGCTTCAGCGTCGACGCCAATCCGCAAGCCGATCGTGACTGGCCCGTTCAGAAGTTCGCGTACGAAGATGCGACTCACGGGCGCGTCGCATGCGACGTCGCGTTCACGCTCGCAGACTTCATGGCGTGCGATGTGCGCTACGCCAGGCACTACGCGAAGGTTCCCGCGGCCGATTGCAACGGCAACATGGTAACGGTGCAGGACTGGATCGCGCGAAACGCCACTCCTTCGACCGAGCAGCTCCCGGCCGTGATGATGGTTGACGGCGCGAACGTATTGCAGCGGGCGATCGTGGATTCCAAAGCCGTCGAGGAAGCGAAGCGCTGCAGATCGATCTGGCGCAGCCTCCAGGAGCTCGGCGGCATCAACAATTCGCATGCGCAGCGCCTCCTTGCGCGCGAGAGGGTAAGGTGGGAGGAGGAGAAGCAGCGCGAGATCGACGCGCTCCTAAAAGACGCGAAGCCGGCGGGAGCTTCGGCTCTCCCGGTCGCCGCGCCCGTCGCCGCTCAGACGAGCGCGGCGCCTGCTCCTGTCGCGGAGCCGGCCGCCCAGGAGGAGAAATCCTCCGACGAGGCCTATATCGAAACGCCGCGCTGCACGACGTGCGAAGAGTGCGTGCAGGTGAACAACAAGATGTTCGTCTACGACGCGAACAAGCAGGCCTACATCGCGGATATCAACGCCGGCACGTATCGCCAGCTCGTCGAGGCGGCGGAAGCGTGTCAGGTTTCGATCATCCATCCCGGCAAGCCGCGCAATGCGAACGAGCCGGGCATCGCGGAGCTGGTGGAGCGCGCCGCGGCGTTTCAGTAA
>DASRIK010000374.1:0-6853 GCA_035650035.1 Burkholderiales bacterium
CTCAAACTTGCCCTTGGCCATAACTGTCTCCGATTCGTCGCAAAGTAAAAACCTACTTTGCGCCGGACTACAAATTGAACTGAATCGCTGGCGAAGCCAGCCGATTCAGCTTTTACGAAGCACCGAGCGCTCTGCAGACCAGCCGGTTCTTCGTCGCACTCTCTTGCAAAAGCGACGGGCCGCCCCGAGCTTTTGCGCTAACTTCGTCGGCCAAAAGTAGGTTTTTACTTTTGGCCGAAAGGCCTCTGGTGCCCATGGCGCGGATTGAACGCGCGACCTCTCCCTTACCAAGGGAGTGCTCTGCCACTGAGCTACATGGGCGTGTCCGGAGCTAAAAAAAGCACTCCCTCATCGAAGCTCTTGGAGCGGGTGATGGGAATCGAACCCACGTAGCCAGCTTGGAAGGCTGGAGCTCTACCATTGAGCTACACCCGCCTTGTACGCAATCGGACCCACGTTGTTCGACGAATCGAGGCACCCGCGACGCCCGCATGACTGGTGGAGGGGGAAGGATTCGAACCTTCGAAGGCTGAGCCAACAGATTTACAGTCTGCCCCCTTTGACCGCTCGGGAACCCCTCCGAACGAAACCCGGCATTATTCTAAAATTTCGGTTTCGTGTCAAATACATTGCTTCATCTGGCACGACTGCTGCAGACCGCCCGCCCGCCGCGCAAGCCTGGCCGCAGCGGAGAGCGGCTACGCGAAGAGACGCGGCAACGCCGCGCTAAACCCTTTTGCGCCGTCAGCTCCCTGGCGGCGCGTCGTAGGTTCTATTCTCCGCCGGTGCCGCTCACGCTCGTCCCGCCGCAAACGAACAGTGTCTGCCCCGTAATGTAACCGCTGTCGGCATGCAGCAGAAACGCGACGGCACGCGCCACCTCGTCCGGAGTCCCGACGCGCCTGACCGGCACCGAGTCGATCACTTTCTTCCGTTTTTCGCTCCCGTGGGGGTGTCCATTGTCGAAGAGATCCGTCGCGACCGGTCCGGGCGCAACAGCGTTCACGGTAATGCCGTCGGCCGCGAGCTCGAGGGCGAGCGTGCGCGTCATTCCGATGAGTGCCGCTTTCGCAGCCGAATAGACCACGCGCTGAGTCTTACCCATCATCGCTCGCGAAGACATGCTCACGATGCGACCGAACTTCGCTTCGCGCATCCCGGGGACGAACGCCTTCGCCAGTATGACCGCGGCCCGCACGTTCACGGCCATCGCGTAGTCGAGATCTTCCACAGTCGCGCGGTCGAGCGGACCGGGCCGGTTGGCGCCGGCGTTATTGACGAGCAGCCGGACGGGATAACGCCGCGCAAGATCCTCTGCGAGAGACGCTGTTGCGGCAGCATCGGCCAGGTCGATGTTTCGATAGATCAGCCGCTCGTGCGCGATGCGAGGCTGCCGGCGCTGAAGTGCGATCACCGTGTGACCTTCGCTCAGCAAACGCGCGGCGATCGCTTCACCGATGCCGGCGCTTGCGCCGGTTACGACCGCCACATGCGACATGCTCTCTCTCCTGAATTTCCGTGAGCTGCAGCGATGTATACCGGCCGCTCACTCGGCGAGCTTGATGCCTGCGGCTTTGATCACTTTCGCCGTGCGCACCATGTCGTTCCGTATGAACCGGGCGAAGTCGTCCGGCGTACTGGTGAACACGTCGAAGCCATTCGCAGTGAGACGATCCCGAAGATCCGGACCGTCCAGCGCAGCTACGATTTCTTTGTTCAGCCGATCGACGATCGCCTTGGGCGTTCCTGCACGCGTGACGACGCCGAACCACGTGCCGGCTTCGTACCCTTTCAGTCCGGCTTCGCCAGTCGACGGGATATCGGGCCAGTTCGGATGGCGCTTGTCTGCGCCGAAAGCGAGTACTTTCAGCTTGCCCGCTTTCCATTGCGACACGAGAGTTCCGATCCCGGTGATCACGAAATGCACTTCGCCGGCGAGCACCGCCGTCGCCGCGGGCCCGGAGCCTTTGTAGGGCACGTGCAGAAGCTTGATGCCGGCCATGCTTTCGAGCAGAGCGCCGGCGACATGATTCGTCGAAGCGGTGCCCGGCGTCGAATACTTGATCGTTCCCGGTTTCGCTTTCGCGAGTGCGACGAGCTCGGCGATGGTACTCGCGGGAAGCGATGGATGCGCGGCGATCACGAACGGAACGTACGTCGCCGAGGACACCGGGGCAAAATCCCGCGTGGCGTCGTAAGGGAGCTTCGCGTACACCTGCGGGTTGATCGAGAGCGTGGTCGCCGTCGCGAGGAGCAGTGTGTAGCCATCCGGCGCCGCTTTCGCGACAGCTTCAGCACCGATGATCGTGCTTGCGCCGCCGCGATTGTCGACTACCACCTGCTGTCCGAAGCGTTCCGTGAGCTTACCGCCTATGCCTCGTGCAACGAGGTCCGTCGTGCCGCCCGGTGGATACGGCACGACGAAACGTATCGGCCGCGTCGGAAAGGTTGCCGCAGGCGCTGCTGCCGCCGACCAGGCACTCGCGTGATACAAGAACAGCGAGACCGCTGTTAGAAGGCATTTGACACTGAGCATCGTTCGAATCTCGCACATGTAGAGCTCGTGAGGTGAGCTCTATTATGGCCCTGGCCTGGCGCGCATGACGTTGGTATCCGCGCCCTCGCGGAGATCGGGCTCCGACATCGACCACTCGCGTGGACGCGCGCAGACTGCGCGCGTCCAGAGGTGCGTCAACGCAGATCATCGCGACATCGCCGCTCGATTTCAACCGCGCACCGAACGGCCGGACGCCAAAGCACTACAACACAGCACCACAGCCTTGGGCCTTCCTTTGCACACGCAACTCACGTCGATGCGCTAGCGGCATGCACAATTGACAGCACCGAAATGACACCCACAGTCATTTTTTGCACGTTGGATCGTCCTCTCTCCTCCCGTTCGCACGCTGCAGTGCGGTGCACTAGGCGCCAGAATGGCGCCGAAAATGCGCACGCGAGTGCCGTCTGCGTGGCAATCGAGCAACAGAACACGTACGTTCGCGCACAAAAAACATCGAAAGACTCTGTACAAACCCCGAAGAATGCGGAAAATAGGTGCCAATGCAGCCGCTGTTCTGGGATTAACTGCACCCTGACACGCGTATAACGGACAACGCAGTCGTGCGTTATTAGAAAGGATTCGAATACCACAGGATCGGGCGTAGCTGGGAGTCACCGAGCGGCCGAAAAAGCGTCTGGATTGCGCAATAGAAGTCTGTTTTTACGAACATCCGGAACTTTAGAACCGTGCACTTGACAACCTGGTACGCCTTTTGAATACAGCAAGCGAAGGCACCTTTCGTGGAGGGGTAGCATGTCGAACCGGACGGACGAGACTGAGCGCCATGGCGACTTCGTTAAGAGTCTTGTAGCCTTCACCCACCAGCATCGGGCAGCCAACTGGTCCGGAACTTTTGCTGAATTCATCGAACAGGTCCTCCCGCGCAACCCGCGCGCGATCACCCGCAGCAGTCACCAGTACATCTGGGACATGATTCGTTGGCAGGGCGTCGAAGAGACTGCTAACGGCCCTGCACGCTACAAGCTTTTCTCCGAAGACCTTTTCGGCATCGACGACGAGCTCGAGCGCCTCGCCGATTATTTCCGCGCCGCGAGCGCGGGTTCTGAAGTCGGCAGGCGCCTGCTCCTGTTGCTCGGACCGCCCGCCGGCGGCAAGTCGAGCATCGTCATTCTGCTGAAGCGCGGCCTGGAGGAATACAGCCACACCGACGAAGGGGCCGTTTACGGGATCCAGGGCTGCCCGGTTCACGAGTCGCCGCTACACCTCGTCCCGTATACGCTGCGCCCGAAATTCCGGGAGACCTACGGCGTCGAGATCACCGGCGAGCTTTGTCCACTCTGCCGTGCGCGCCTGGAAGACGGCCGCATACAGCTCAATCCGAGCGATCCCGCTGCCAGCCGCAAGACGGAAGGTATCGCCGGCGACTTCATGAAGATGAACGTCGAGCGCATTTTCATCTCCGAAGCGGGCCGGATGGGCATCGGAACGTACGCGCCGCACGATCCGACGACAGCGGACATCGCGGACCTCGTGGGCTCCGTCGATCTTTCGAAGGTAGCCCAGTTCGGGGACGAAGGTGACCCGCGCGCGTGGTCGTGGTCGGGTGCCGTGTATGCCGCAAGCCGCGGCATGCTCGAGATGATCGAGATCCTGAAGGTGAAGCGCGAGTTCCTTTACCTGCTCCTTACGCTCACGCAGGAAAAGAACGTCAAGGTCTCGCGCTTCCCGCTGATCCACCTGGACGAAACGATTCTCGCGCACACGAACCTGGCCGAGTTTCGCAAGTTCCTTCAGGAAAGTGAGAACGAGGCGCTGCTCGACCGGATGGTCATCATCCAGGTGCCCTACACGCTCAATTTCAAGGACGAGGCGCGCATTTACCAGAAGCTCATCTCGAACGCGCCGGCGTTCGCCGAAACGCACCTCGACCCGCACGTGTTGCATACGGCCGCGGTGTTCGCGATCCTCACGCGTCTGCACGAGGGTGACAACGAGTCCGACGCGTCGAAAAAGGTGCGCGTGCATGCGAACGAGGATGCGGAAGGCGTGAGCCGTGCGGAAGCCGAACGCATCCGCGCGAAGCTGCCGGACGAGGCGTTGACCGGCATCAGCCCGCGCTTCGTCATTAATGCGCTCTCGAACGCGATCGTCCAGAGCTCGGCGAAAAGCCTGACCACCATGGACGTGCTGCTCGGGCTGAAGGACGCGATCGAATCCGATGCCCGGATCGATCCGAAGAAGAAACGGAAGTGGGTCGACTTCCTGGTGATCGCGCGCAAGGATTTCTACAACAAGTGGGTGAAAGAGGACGTTCACAAAGCGCTTTTCGTCTCTTTCGAGCAGGAAGCACAGGATCTGCTGGACAAATATCTGGACGAAGTGGAGGCCACGCTCGACAACCGCCTCATCAAGGACCCGATGACGGGCGAAGAACGCAAGCCCGACGAGCGGTTCCTCCGATCCGTCGAAGAGAAGATCGACGTCTCCGATTCGGGCAAGCAGTCGTTCCGTCAGGAGATCGTGAGAAAGGCGATGGGCGCGTTCAAGCGCGGCGAGAAGTTCACGCTGAACAGTCACGCGCTGCTTCACGACGCGATTGGCCAGTATCTGTTCGAGCAGCGCCGCGACGTGCTGCGGCTCGTCAGCTCCGCCACGCGTCCCGATGAAGAAGCCAAACAGAAGATTTCGGTCGTCGAGAAGCGCCTGGTCGACGAATACGGCTATGACGTCCACAGCGCACGTGAAGCGCTGAACTACGTCACGACCCTGCTCGCGCAGGAATAGGAGAGCCCATGACACCCTCAGCTCTAAAGTGGCCGGGGCCCTCCGAGAAGGTTTTATGAGCTTGTATCGTGATCCCGGGTCCCGCTGGCAGCAGCCGTTACGTATTTCAGCCGAGCTCGGGTGGTACGACCTCTTCTCGCGCGGCGCACGGGACTGGCTCCGCCACAACGAGAAAGTCCGGGAGTCGGTAGAGAAAAGCCTCCCGAACCTCATCGCGGGTCCCGACGTGCTGACCGGCTCCGGTGGCCGTACCGTGCTCGTGCCGGTGCGCCTTGCGGAGCACGCGCGTTTCCGGCTGCGCGATCCCGAGAGCGAAACCGGCGCAGGCCAGGGTGCGGGTGAACCCGGCCAGATTCTGCGCCCCGGCCAACCGCAGCAGGGACAGGAAAAAGGCGGCAGCGAAGCGGGAAGCGGCCAGGGCGACCTTCAGTTCGTGCTCGAGCTCAAGGTCGAGGACGTTCTCGACTGGCTCTGGGAAGAGCTCAAGCTCCCGGATCTCAAACCCAAGGAATCCGGCCGCATCGAAGACGACGAGTTCGTAAGAGAAGGCTGGGACAAGCGCGGCGTGCGCTCGAGACTCGACCGTCGGCGGACCGTCAAGCAGGCGATCAGGCGCCGTGCCATCCAGGAGGATCCGGCACCGTTTACCGATGACGACCTGCGTTTCCGGCAGCTCGTCCGCAGGCACAAGCCCGCGACGAACGCCGCGGTGATTTTTGCGATCGACGTCTCGGGGAGTATGGGTGAGACCGAGCGGCAGCTTGCGAAGACGTTCTTCTTCTTTGCGCTCCAGGGCATCCGCCGGCAGTACTCGAAAGTCGAGACGGCTTTCATCGCGCACTCGGCTGAAGCCTGGGAATTCAACGAAGCGCAGTTCTTCCAGACGAGCGGAACGGGCGGCACCGTGTCCTCGACGGTCTTCAATCTCGGAAAAGAGGTCATCCGCGACCGCTTCGACCCGTCGCACTACAACGTCTACCTCTTCTATGCCTCCGACGGCGAAAATCTGGTGGACGACCGCGAGCCCGCGACGGACTCACTGCGCGAGCTCTGCCAGACGGTCAATTACTCCGGCTTCATCGAGATCCGGCCTGCCTACGGCATCTCGCCGGAAACCGAAATGGCAGGCATCTGCAGCCGGCTCCAGCGGGACAATCTGCCGCTCGGCATGGCGCGCGTCACCAATCGTGAAGACGTCTGGAACGCCCTGCGGCAATTCTTCCAGGACCAGCAGACCCGGGCTGAGGCCGCATGAGCTCGCCTGACGGCAGGATGAGCGACGCACTCATCGAGTACGGCGGGCGCATCGAGTCGCTCGCGCACTCGCTCGGGCTCGATTATTACCCCGTCGATTTCGAGCTCGTGCCGAACAACTTCATGACGGAAGTTGCGATCTACGGCCTGCCCATACGCATGCCGCACTGGTCGTTCGGCGTGCGCTACATCCATCAGCTCATCCGGCAGTCGATGGGGAACTCCCGGATCTTCGAGGTCATGTTCCCCGGCAATCCCTGTCACGGCTATCTCGTCAATTCCAATACGCTTGCC
>DASRIK010000375.1:0-7432 GCA_035650035.1 Burkholderiales bacterium
CTCTGCTCGGTGCGGACGAATTCGAAATGCGGCGAGTCGTCGGTCGACCAGTGGATCGGCATCTCGACGAGGGGGCTGTGCTTGCCGAACTGCGCGGCCTTCTTGAGCTCGATCACGTCGCCCTGCCGCGCGTAATACGGCGTGTAGTCGTCGCCCATCATGCTGCTGTCGTACTCGAAGCCGTGCTTGAGCATGAGCTCGACGGAATGCGGGCTCAGATCCCACGACGGCGAGCGATAGCCGCGCGCGTAATGTCCGGAAATATGCTTGATCGCCTCGTTCCCGCGAACGAGCTCTTCCTCTTCCTTTTCGCGCGAGAGGGTCGCCGGCGGCCGATGCGTCCAGCCGTGGTGTGCGATCTCGTGGCCCGCATCGACGACGGCTTTCACCGCATCGGGGTACGTTTCGATCGTGTGGCCCGGCACGTACCAGGAGGTCGCGATTCCATATTTGCGAAACAGCGCCAGGAGACGCGGCGCGCCGACTCTCGGCCCGAATTCGCCGCGCGAGATCCAGCCGGGCGTCGTCTGGCCGCGCGAGATGAATCCGGAGATCGCGTCGAAGTCGAAGGTGAGGCAGACGATGTGCTTTGGCATGACGAGGGATTATAGAGATTGCGCTATGATCGCGCTTCCCGGAAAGCGCTCCACCGACTCCCATGCTCGAACATCTCGTCCAGAACTGGCACGTACGCAAACCGGTCGCGCAATCGCGCGGCGGCATCGTTGCTACGCAGAACCGCATCGCGGGTGAAGCCGGCGCGAAAGTGCTCGCCGGCGGCGGCAATGCCATCGATGCTGCGGTCACAACGGGCTTTGCGCTCGCGGCGGTCGAGCCGTGGAACAGCGGACTTGGCGGCATCGGTTTCATGCTCGTGTATCTCGCGAAAGAGGACCGCGTCGAAGTCGTCGACTTCGGGCCCATCTCGCCCCGCTCGTTGGATCCCGCGGCGTATCCGCTCACCGGCGGCTTCACGAGCGATCTCTTCACATGGCCAACGGTGAAAGACGACCGCAACGTGCATGGGCCGAATTCGTTCGCGGTGCCGGGTCACGTCGCCGGACTTTCGCTCGCGCTCGAAAAGTTCGGCACGATCGGCTTTGCCGATGCGATGAAGCCCGCGATCGCGCTCGCAGACCAGGGGATTGCCGTCGACTGGTTTCTCACGCTCAAGGTTGCCACGAACACACGCGAGCTCGCGCGCTATCCGACGACGCGTGATATCTGGCTGCCGAATGGTTTTCCCCCCGTCACTGCACCCGGCGCACCGCTCGGGCGCCTCGTGCTGAAAAACCTGGCAGGCACCATGCGGCGCCTGGCCGACGCAGGCCCCCGTGATTTCTACGAAGGCGAAGTCGCCGCGAGCATTGCGCGCGATGTGAAAGCGATGGACGGCATTCTGGGCCTCGACGACCTGCGCAACTATCGCGCGCGCATCGTCAAGCCGCTCGAAACGACCTACCGCGGAGCCAGGATCGCACTTGCGCCGGGACTGACCGCCGGGCCGACGATCCAGCGGGCGCTCGCGAAGCTCGAAGAAGTGAAATTGCGCCCCGGCGGGCCGCACGCTGACGCGTTCCTCGCGTACGCACGCATCCTGCGCGAAGGCTATACGGAACGGCTTGCGACGATGGGCGAGACGAGCGATCACCGCGATCCTTCCACAACGACGCATCTCAACGTGATCGACCGGCACGGCAACATGGTCGCGCTCACGCAGACGCTCCTTTCGGTCTACGGCTCGAAAGTGGTACTGCCTTCGACCGGCATTCTCATGAACAACGGGATCATGTGGTTCGATCCGCGGCCCGGCTCGCCGAATTCGCTCGCACCCGCAAAACGCCCGCTCACCAACATGTGTCCGGTGATCGCGCGCGGCGGTGAGGGGAAGCCCGCGTTCGCGATCGGGGCATCGGGCGGGCGCAAGATCATGCCGGCCGTATACCAGATCTCATCCTTCCTCCTCGATTACGGGATGACGCTCGAAGACGCGTTCCATCAGCCGCGCATCGACGCGAGCGGGGGCGATACCGTCAGCGTAGATCCGCGATTGCCCGAAGCCGTTCGGAAGTCGCTCGCCGACGCGTTTGCGACCGCCGAGACGGAGCTCGTCGTATATCCGACGAATTACGCGTGCCCCAGTGCGGTGCTTCGCGATGCGCGGCAAGGCATGCATTCTGGCGCGACAGATGTGATGTCGCCGTGGTCGGGTGCGGTCGCCGAAAGCTAGCGCGGTGGCATGGATGTTGCGAAGTTACCCCGCGATGTTCGCTAAGCTGCTTCTCGTCAGCGCGTCAATCGGGCTCTTCATCCAGCCATGTGCTCAGGCGCAGAGCTACCCGAATCGTCCCGTGCGCTGGATCGTCCCGTTCGCTCCATCAGGACCGACAGACCTCATGTCGCGCGCCGTCGCCGAGAAACTGTCTCAGCGTCTTGGGCAGCCCTTCGTCGTAGACAATCGCCCGGGCGCAGGCGGCAACATCGGCGCTGAAGTCGTCTCGAAATCGGCCCCGGACGGCTACACGCTCATGATCGGACACGTCGGGACGCACGCGATCAATGCGACGCTGTATCCGAAGATCGCGTTCGATCCCATTCGCGATTTCACGCCGATCACGCTCATCGCAACGGCGCCGCTCGCGCTGGTCGTGCATGCAGGGGTGCCCGCAAAAGATGCGAAAGAGCTGATCGCGTACGCGAGGGCGAATCCGGGAAAGCTCAACTTTGCGTCCGCGGGAAACGGCGGACCGACACACTTGACCGGCGAGCTCCTGAAATCATCCGCCGCTATCGACATCGTCCATGTACCTTACAAGGGCAACGCTGCGGCGCTCACGGATCTCGTTGCCGGACGCGTGCAGATGATGTTCAGCAACATGCTGACTTCGATGCCGCACGTGCGCGCCGGCAGGCTGCGCGCGCTTGCGGTCTCCAGTCCGAAGCGCTCGCCTCAGGCGCCGGATCTGCCGACGATCGCCGAATCCGGCGTGCCCGGCTTCAATTCGGTCCCCTGGTACGGCGCGCTCGGGCCCGCAGGATTACCGAGGCCGATACTGACGACGCTCAACAGGGAAATTACGGAGGCAATCGCGCAGCCGGACATGCGCGAGCGCTTCGTTGCACAAGGCATCGATTTGCAGTCGAACACGCCGGAGCAGTTCGCGGCGCTGATCAAATCGGAGCTCGTGAAGTGGCGGAAGGTGGTGCGGGATGCGGGGGCTAAAGTCGATTGAGGGCAAATAACGGGGAGATTCGATGAAACACGGCAGCAAATGCGTGGCGGCGGCAGTATTCCTCGTCACGTCTTTCAGCGCAAACGCGGCAACGACCGAAGCCAAATACCCAACGCGGCCGATTCGATTCGTCGTCGGTTTTCTTCCCGGCGGCCCGAGCGACACGATTGCGCGCGTCGTGGCCGTGAAGCTCGGCGAAGCGCTCGGGCAACCGGTCGTCGTCGAAAATCGTGCGGGCGCGGGTGGGAACGTCAGTGCCGACATCGTCGCGGACGCGAATCCGGATGGGCACACGATCCTGCTCGGCACGGGCGGGCCGCTGGTGATCGCGCCGATCATCGGGCAGAAAATCGGTTTCGATCCGGATCGGGACTTCGCGCCGGTATCCACGCTTGGCGGGTCCATGAGCATCCTCTCGGCGAATCCGTCACTGCCGGCAAACAACGTGAAGGAGCTCATCGCGCTCGCGAAAGCGAAGCCGGGCGAGATCAATTACGCGTCATCGGGCGTGGGCGCCGCGAATCACCTTGCGGCGGAGCTTCTCTCGTCGATCGCCGGCATCAAGCTCACGCACGTGCCTTACAAAGGGAGCGGCGCCGCGCTGCCGGCCCTCATCAGCGGCGAAGTGAAGCTCGGGTTCGGTCCCCTGCTTCCCGCGATTCCGCACGTCAAAGCAGGCCGGCTCAAAGCACTCGGAGTAACGGGACTCAAGCGCGCCACAGCCGCGCCGGACATTCCGACGATTGCCGAGCAGGGCTTCCCCGGCTTTCATGTCGATTCGTGGTACGGCCTTTTCGTGCCGGCCAGGACGCCGAAGCCTGTCATCGCCCGGCTCAACGCCGAGATCAAGCGGATCATGACGCTCCCCGACGTGAACGAGCGCTTGTCGAGAGATGGCGTCGATCCCGCGGGGAGCACGCCGGAGCAGTTGAACGCGATCGTGCAGAAGGAGAAGAAGATGTGGTCGAAAGTGATCAGGGAATCGAACATCAAAGTACAGTGACGGGTGACGAGTGATAAGGAAGAACAAATGATCAATGCGGCCATCGTGGGCCTGGGGAGGTGGGGTCAGAACCTGGTGAACAGCGTGCAGGGAAAGAGCGACAAGATCCGTTTCGTCGCGGGCGTGCTGCGGCATCCGGAAAATGCGCGCGAGTATGCCGAACGCCAGGGCATCGCTCTGCAGCGCGATCTCGACAAGGTGCTGGAAGACCCCCGTATCGATGCGATCGTGCTTGCGACGCCGCACACGGTGCACGGCGAGCAGATTCTCGCGGCAGTGAACGCAGGCAAGCCCGTGTTCACGGAAAAGCCGTTTACGCTGACCTCACGCGACGCAGCCAGGGCCTTGCGCGCAGCCGAGCGCAAGAACGTGACGGTCGGCGTCGGCTACAACTGGCGCTTCCAGCCCGCGCTGCAGGAAATCCGCAGGATGCTCGAGGACGGGCGCCTCGGTAAGCTCCTGCACATCGAGGGCAATTTCTGCGGCCCGAGCGTCTACCGCTTCAAAAAAGAGCACTGGCGCCAGAAGCGCGAAGAAGGACCCGCGGGCGGCATGACCGGGCGCGGCGTGCACGTCGTAGACGCGATGCTCTATCTCGCCGGGAAAATCGACACCGTTCACGCGCAGAGCCATCGCATCGCGCTCGATTACGGCATCGACGATACGACATCGATGCTTTTCAGGTTTGCGAGCGGTGCCACCGGTTATCTGAGCACCATCATCGCGACCGCGGAGACGTGGCGCATGCAGATCTTCGGATCGCGCGGCTGGGTCGAGGTGGGTGACGTCGAGCATCTGACGACGTGGCAGATGCGAGTCTGCTATGTCGATCCCGAGAACCTGAACACCCATCAAAAACCTCAGGTCATGGTGTTTCCGCAGACGAGCACCGAACGCGCGGAGCTCGAGAACTTCGCGGACGCAGTGGCCGATCGGCGGCCGCTGGCCATCGCGGGGGGCGACGAGGAGCACGGCGTCGCGGTGCTCGAAGCGATCCTGGAATCGGCGAAGCTCGGAGAGCCCGTAAAGATGGGCGCAGCGCAAGGTGCCGAACGCGAACGTGCAGGAAGCGCCGGGACGTCGAGCGTCGCGGTCAAAACGAAGCGGCTATTGAAAAGCGTGAAAAAGACGCTGCGCAAAGTCGTGAAGGAAACGACGCGCGTCGTGCAGAAGAAGAAGCCGCGCACGCGAAGCGCGAAGAGGCCGTCGACGGCAGCGCGGCGTGCGGCGGCAAGGAAGCCGGTGCGCCGCGCCAGGCGGCGTTAAAACCTCGAGGGGCTGTAGGGCGTCACGTCGATCGCGGGCGTTCTGCCGGCGATGAGATCCGCTACGATCCGGCCCGTGGGGGCCCCACTGCAGAGCCCCACGTGGCCGTGACCGAACGCGTAATAAGCATTCGCGAATCGCGTAGAGCGGCCGATCACCGGCAGTGAATCCGGCATCGACGGCCGGCGCCCCATCCACTTCGTCGCGTCCGCCGTGCTGATGCCCGGAAACACGCGCTCCATGTGCTTTGCCAGGATGTCGGCGCGCGCGTAGTTGGGCTCCGCATGTATGCCCGCGAACTCCGTCTGGCCCGCGATGCGCAGACCCATTTCCATCGGCGTGATGAAGAACTTGTGCTCGGGCATGAAAACGGGCATCGGCAGCGTGAAGCGCGGGTCGGAGTACGTGACGTGGTAGCCACGTTCCGCTTCGAGCGGCACGCGATCGCCGAGCTTCGACGTGAACTCGTTCGAGTGCGAGCCGGCGCAGATCACCAGCGTCTCGACAGGCAGCCGCCCTTCGTTCGTGATGAGCGCGCGTGGTCCGTCGGGGCCTACTTCGATGTCGCGCACTTCGCGCTGCAAAACCATCCCGCCGTCACGCTGGAACTGCGCGGCAATCGATTTGGTCAGCCGCTCCGGATTCGCCACGTAGCCCTGCTCCGGCAGATACAGCCCCATTTCGTAGCGACCGGAGAGCTGCGGCACGTGGTTCTTCAGGCCTGCCTCGTCGAGCTCTTCGACGATGACGCCACGGTCGCGGCGCAGCTTCCACGCGAGGTTGTCGCCGAGGTAGCTCGACCGCTTCCCGTACGCGACTACGTAGCCTGTCTGTCGGATCAGATCCGAGACACCGGCGTGCTTCACCAGAGGCTCGTATGCATCGAAGGTTTGCCGGATTAGCGGCCTTAGCGCGTCTGCTATCTGCTCGACGCGTTGCGGGCGCGACGCCGCGAGGAAGCGCAGCAGCCACGGCGCCGCTTTCGGAAGATAGCCCCAGCGGATCATCAACGGTCCCATCGGGTCGGAGAGATAACCGGGGACTTTCCAATGAACGCCCGGGGTCGCGAGCGGCACGCAGGAGCCGGGGCTCAGGATGCCCGCATTGCCGAACGAGCAGTACTCGCCGGGGGGGCGCATATCGACGATCGTTACGTCGTGTCCATCGCGCCGCAGGTAGGCGGCGGTGGCAACGCCGACGATGCCGGCGCCGATGATGGTTACTTTTCTTGTCATTGCAATACGTCCGCTTTCCTAAACGGGTCTTGTCGGCGAACTTTACATTGGTCGGGCATCGCGGACAGCTTATGAATGAAAGTGTGTTACAAACAATGCGTTCTAACGCTGGCGCACTTTCTGCTTAAGTGCCGCGCGCGCACGGACACTTGAGCCGAGCGCATGAGCGCTGATCCGCGCAGGTATTGCGGCGTTGGGCGCGATGCGCAGGCACCGGAAAGACTAAAGAGTGCCTAACATAATGAGGCACTCTAAGTAAGCAATAACAATCTGATGTGCAGTGTGTTGGCGGCGCCTTTGGGCGCCGTTTCTTTTTGCTAAAATAGCCCCGCTTCTCCTCACCGCGGGCGGTTAACTCAGCGGTAGAGTGCCACCTTCACACGGTGGAAGTCACTGGTTCGATCCCAGTACCGCCCACCACCGCTTCTCACATCATCAGATTGCCGTTCGCGAGCATCTGGCTCAGCAGATCCGGCGTCATCCCGACGTTCTGAAGCGTCGCGGGCGCGCGCCGGTGCTGGATGCCGGAATTCCACGTGATCGTCTGTGCGAACCGCGTGACCCGATCCGCGACGCAAGAGCACGCTCATGCGCGTGCTCGCCGGTTGTACGATCCCAACCGGGGTCTAAATCTCCTGCCGCGGTTCGACCGCGTGATGCTGATGGACGATGGCATGGTCGTCGATTCCGGCAGC
>DASRIK010000376.1:0-3745 GCA_035650035.1 Burkholderiales bacterium
AGGTGCTGCGCCGGATACGATCTACTGCTGTGTCGTGGACGCCGAAGGCAACTGCTACTCGGCGACGCTCTCGGACAACGCGCGCGACACGGTCGTTATCCCGGGTTTTGGCGGCACCATCTCGTCGCGCGGTGCGCAGTCCCGGCTCGAGCCGGGGCATCCGGCGCAAGTCAAAGCCGGTAAACGGCCGCGGCTCACGCCCTCGCCGGCGATCGCGCTTCGGGACGGCGAGCTTTACATGGGATTAGGAACGCCGGGCGGCGACGTTCAGATGCAGGCGATGCTCCAGGTTTTCCTCAACGTGACGGAGTTCGGCATGGCGTTGCAGCAGGCGATCGAAGCGCCGCGCTTCGGCACGTTCATGTACCCGAACTCGTTCTCACCCTTCGCGGTCGGCAACTTCAATATCGAAAGCCGTTTTCCGCGGTCGACGGTCGCTGCACTAGAAACGCTCGGGCATCCAGTGGAGCTCTGGCCCGACGTGTCGCCGGCGGCCGGCGCGGTCTGTGCCGTGATGCGCGATCCGGTTACCGGCTGGCTCCATGCGGGCGCGGATCCGAGGCGCGAGGCCTACGCGATGGCCTGGTAGTGCGCATGTGGAGTTCCGCATGGCCGGATTGAAAGCTTTCATCGCTCTCGTCGCGCTTGCAGCGATAACCTTACCGGCACGCGCGGCTGACCACTATCCCTCGCGCCCCATCCGCGCCGTCGTGCCCCTCTTCACGGGCGCAGGCACCGACATCATTGCGCGCCGCATGACGGCGCAGCTGGCGCAAAATCTCGGGCAGCAGATCGTCGTCGACAACAGACCTGGCGCGAGCACGACGCTCGGAACGCATCTCGTCGCGAAGAGCACACCGGACGGATATACGCTGCTCGTCGCGACCACGAGCACACTATCCGTGCTGCCGAGCGTGATGAAGACGCCATACGACACGGTGAAGGATTTGACGCCGATCGCCGCGTTCTGCGTCTCGCCTTTCGTTTATGTGGTGGCTGGCGAATCGCGCGTGCGAAGCTTCGGGGATCTCCTTTCCGCCGCGCGCGCCGCGCCGGGAAAGCTCACCTTCGGCTCGAGCGGTACGGGCACGCTCACGCACATGGTGGTCGAGCTCCTCGCAGTCGTGGCGAAGGTGAATATGCAGCACGTGCCGTATAAAGGCGTGACGGGTGCCTACGCCGACATACTCGGCGGCCGTATCGATTTCGTCGCGGACTCACCGGCTTCGGCGATGGCGAACATCAAAGCCGGCCGCTTCCGACCGCTCGCGATCACGAGCGCCAAGCGCAGTCCGCAATTGCCGGACGTGCCGACGGTGGCCGAGCTCGGCTTCGCCGCGGCCGAATCGGATTTCGTGACCGGGCTCCTTGCGCCCGCGGGCACGTCGAAGGTGATCGTTTCGCGATTACAGGCAGAGACGCTGAAAGTCGCTCGCAGCGCCGAGTTCAGAGACTTCCTCGCACAGCAAAGCTATGAACCGCTTGCGCTGAGTGGCGATGAGTTCGCGACCCGCGTTCGCACCGAGCTTGGCAAATGGAATCATGTGGTGCGCGAGCGAAACATCAAGGTCGAATAAGCGCGCTATTCGTCCGCTGCGTCGAGGAGCATGCGCGCAGTGTAATCCGCAAAGCTGCGGCGCACGATCAGCTCGTAAGCGTCCGGTGCGGCTGGCCGAAGGAGGATGGCGGCTTTGAAGAAATGGCTTTGCGCGCACTGACCGATCCCAAAGACGTGCGGATGCACGTCGAGCGGACAGCCTTTCCGGAGCACCTCGCGGACGCGCGCGCCCGTGAGCTCGAGCACCGTGTAACCGCTGCTTACATCGACCACGGCTGCGAGCTCGGTGCCTATGAGTGGCCGCAGCGTGCGCTCGGCGCCCGGCGTGCACGGCGATGTCGATTGCAGCAGCCATTCGTCCGGGCCTAACCAGAGCGCGCGGTAGTCGGTGCCGCTCACAACGGTGTTCGGCGTCGCCGGCAGCTCGAGCCCAAGGATCTGCCGGACTGCCGCACTGAATCCGGTCGACGCAAGCTCGCCGCGCAAATTCACGAGCTCGAGACCCGCCTTCTCGGTGAGCCTCATCTCATTCGACACGCTGCCGAGTCCCTTCGGGATCGTAAAACACGGGGCTGCAGATCTTTGCGCGCATGGTCGCACCGCCGCGCAGCACGACGAAAACGTCCTCGCCTGTCCGCTCGCGGCCGCGCTTCACGAGGGCCAGTGCGATCGAGCGGCCGAGCGTCGGACTCATGTAACTCGACGTGACATGACCAAGCGGCAGCGTGGCACCCCGGCCGGTAGCGTCGTTTACGATCTGGCTGCCCTCCCGCAGCACACAACTCGCATCGTCGGCGAGAAGACCGACCAGCTGCTTCCGATCGTGCGCCGCCGTATCCGAACGCGAGAGCGATCGCTTGCCGAGAAAATCCTTGTCGCGGGCAATGAACCCCTGCATTCCCAGATCGAGCGGGGTGACGGAGCCGTCGGTGTCCTGACCGACGATGATGTAGCCTTTCTCCGCGCGCAGCACGTGCATGGCCTCCGTGCCGTATGGCGTGATTCCATATTCGTCTCCCGCCGCTACGAGCGCGTCCCATACGGCGCGTCCGAAATTCGCCGGCACGTTCACTTCGTACCCAAGCTCACCCGAGAAACTGATGCGCATGACGCGCGCGGCTACACCTGCCACGGTAGCTTCGCGCACGCCCATGAAGGGAAATGCCGCCGGCGAGAGGTCGATATCGTCGCAGACTTTCTGCAGAACACGACGGGCGAACGGTCCCGCGAGAGCGAACGTTGCGAAATGTTCCGACACCGAGGTGAGATACACCTTCAGCTCGGGCCATTCGGTCTGCAGCCACCGCTCCATCCAGCTGAGCACGCGCGCGGCCCCGCCGGTCGTGGTGCTCATGAGGTAGTGGTGAGCGCCCAGTCGCGCCGTTACGCCATCGTCGAACACCATCCCGTTCTCGTCGAGCATGAGACCGTAGCGGCATTTGCCGATCGGCAGATTCGTCCACGAGCTCGTATACACGCGATCGAGCAATGCGACTGCGTCGCGGCCCTGCACGTCGATCTTGCCGAGCGTGGACGCATCGAAAATACCGACCGCGTTCCGGACCGTCTGGCATTCGCGTGAGACGGCGGCGTGGAGGTCTTCGCCTGTGCGCGGGTAGTAATGTGGGCGCTTCCAGCTGCCGACGTCCTCGAACGCGGCGCCGCGCTCGAGGTGCCACGCGTGAATGCACGTCGTTCGAACGGGGTCGAAGAAATCGCCAAGCTCGCGTCCCGCGTACGCGCCGAAGCTGACCGGCGTGTAATTGGGACGGAACGTCGTGGTGCCTGTTTCGGGAATCGCCTGGCCGAGCGCTTCCGCGAGTATCGCCATGCCGTTGATGTTCCCGAGCTTGCCCTGGTCGGTGCCGAGGCCCAGCGTGGTGTAACGCTTCATATGCTCGACCGAGGCATAGCCTTCGCGCGCTGCGAGACGGATGTCCGCAGCGATGACGTCGTTCTGGAAATCGACGAATTGCTTTGCGCTGCGGGATGCACGGCCCCGCTCGCCGGTGATCCACAGGGGGACCAGCGGCGCGTCGATCGACGCATCTGTTTGCCATGAAGGCACGTGCTGCACGCTGTAGCCCGTCATCTCCGCTGCTTGGGCACCCGCTAACGCGCCGGCGCGCAGCGCGGCTACGAGGCTCGGCTCGCCGTTTGCCGCACCGATACTGCGTTCCGGCTGCT
>DASRIK010000377.1:0-3224 GCA_035650035.1 Burkholderiales bacterium
CAGCGATGAAGCACTTTCACGAGCGGCTCTTCGAGCGGCAGGCCGATCTGCTGGAAGTACGTGGGATGTTTGGTTTCCGGATAGACGCCGATCACCTTCACGTTCCGCATTTCCTTGCCGTGTGCAAGGCTGCGCCGCTGCTCGTTGAAGGATTGAACGAGCGCGAGAACTTCCTCGAGCGTCGGAATTTCGAACATGCCGTCGAAGCGCGTATTGGCCGGGCGGACCTGCGGAATGCGCTCTTTCGCGCGCAAGGTCTTCAGCTCGGCGAGCGTAAAGTCTTCGGTGAACCAGCCTTCGATCTTGACCCCGTCGATCATCTTGGTGGTCTTACGGCTCGCGAACTCCGGCCGCGCCGCGATATCGGTCGTGCCGCCGATCTCGTTTTCGTGACGCGCGACGAGCACGCCGTCTTTCGTGATCACGAGATCCGGCTCGACGTAGTCGGCGCCCTGAAGAATCGCCATCGCGTACGCCGCGAGCGTGTGTTCCGGAACGTAGCCGCTCGCGCCGCGGTGCCCGATGACCAACGGCCCACCGGCGGAGACGTTTCGGAGATCCGCGGTCCCGGCAGAGCTCGCGCCGATCGCGGTGAATGAAGCCATGGCGGCGATGATAGTCAACAACGTGTACTTTAAGAGCGTTTTCACAAAATTCTCCCTGTTCTTCGTGTCGGTTACATCCATAGGAACGACGAATGTAGTCTGCGCACATGACAGTTCGATGATACGGTCTCGGCGCCGCACGTGAGCCGTCGAGAGATCATCGGTGGTCGATCAGGCGGCCGAGTATCTCGTCCATGTGCCGCAGCGGTAACGAGTAATGGCCTTCGTTCGGGTAAAAGGCGGCGCGACATCCACGCAGCTGTGCAGCCATGCGACGTCCCGCCCGGACGGGCACCGTCGTGTCGCATTCCCCATGGAAAACGTACACCGGTAACCCTCTGCAATCCGGAATCTCGCGGTACTGCGCATAGAGGACGAACTCGTACGCAGCAGCCTTCCCGCCCTGGCGAAATGCATCGCGGAGCGCAGCCCTGAGCTTCGCATAGACGTCAGGGTCCTTTAGAACATCGCGGTCGCATTGGGGAAGCGTGCCGGCGAGGAGTCGCATCATCAGTTCCGGGCGCCCGCGAATCAGCATTCCGAGTGTGCGGTTGATCGCACGCGACAAAGCAGGCGCACTCCGACCGAGCGCGAACGACAGCCGCGCAAAGGCGTTGAACGACGCGAGGTTCCCGGGACACGCCGGACCCAGCCCGCCGACGATCCCGACAGCCGTGACGCGCTCGCCGTTCGACGCGGCGCACGCAAGCGCATAGGGCGCGCCGCCGGACACGCCCAGGACGGCGAAGCGGTCCAGCCCGAGCTTGTCAGCCGCGTCCATGACGTCGGCGGGCCAGTCGCTGATGCGGCGCCCCACCATGAAGTCGGACAAGCCGTAGCCTGGGCGGTCGAATGCGATCAGACGGGCTCCGACCCGCTTTGCAGCGTCATCGGCAAGCGCCGCTTCGAGCCGCGAGGCGGGAAATCCATGGCAGTAGATGACCGGAGGTCCGTTCGGCGCGCCGAAGGTGGCGACGCCTAGCCGGCGCCCGTCCCGCAGGGTGAGCTGATCGTTGAGCACTACATTCTTTTAACCAACATCAAGGTGCCGGCGCCAGCACTCGGCCACACTGGCTGTGCACTCTCGGAGCCGACTGCAATGATCGCGGACCTGCACTCCCCGACGCAAACAGGATCTGCGCCGGATACCGCTGCAGTAGCACTTCCCCCGTCAAACACCCGCGAGGATACGCTTCAGATCACGGCGCTTTGCCGCTTCGCACGAACGCTCGGGATCTCGGAAGAGATCGCGATTATCGCCTATCGAAACGAGCTGCAGCGTCTGAAAGCGGATGCGAAGGTGACGCATTACGTCACGCTGCTGGCCGACAAGGCCGCGCGTGATGCGCTGCGTAAGCGCGCACGGCAGGCGGACTGCAGTCCGCTCAACGAGTAGGACACTCCGCAACAGCAGCTTCCCGAGCCCGGCTCGCTTGCACTTCTGGGTCTCGCTCTTGGACTGGTGCCTGTCGCGTTGCGCTCTCGCCGATAAAACGCACCTCAGTCGAGGCAAACGACGCTCGTCAGGGCCGGTCAGGCGCCATACGGGCGCGCAGCATGACGCTTCCTCGTCGAGCCGAACCACCCCGCTCCACGAGCGACGGCTCGTGCACGCCCGGCCATGATCGTCACGGAGTCGCTCGTGTGCGACGCTGCGGCGCTGAGTAAGTCAACCAGAACGTGCGCCTGGGCGAGCGCGTCGTGTGCCTTGTGCGCCTGAGCGAGCTCATCGGGACGCGGTCCAGCCGCTGACTCATCCACGTGTGTTCGGCAGATCCATTCATCGTCTTAACTCCTTGATACGTTGCGGGCTGGATTACCGGCCTTCCGCGACGCTTTCCTTTCGTCGCAGCCATTTAGGCAACGCATGGACCGCTTCGTGCGGCACGACTGCCGCACCATTTCTCAGCCGACCTCGAAAGAAATGTCAGGTGACACTGTCATAGATCGTTCACAATGAAGTGGCTCGCGCGAACGCGTCACATCGGTTAAGTTCATCTGAATGCGCAATAAGAGTCGTCCCGACGAACTTCCGCGCTGTCCCTGGCCCGGACAGGACCCGCTGTATATCGCGTATCACGACAAGGAATGGGGCGTGCCGGAGCACGATGACCGCGCGCTGTTCGAAAAGCTCGTGCTGGACGGTTTCCAGGCGGGTCTGTCGTGGATCATCATCCTTCGCAAGCGAGAGAATTTCCGGCGCGCTTTCGACGCCTTCGAGCCTTCGAAAATCGCGCGCTACACGTCGAAAAGAGTCGAGCGCCTCATGCAGGACGAAGGCATCGTGCGCAATCGCATGAAGATCGAAGGAGCGATCCTCTCTGCACGCGCGTGGTTGGACGTGATGGAGAACGGTCCCGGTTTCTCACACCTCCTGTGGGATTACGTGGGCGGCCGTCCGGTGATCAACCGGCTGCGCACCATCAACGACGTGCCCGCCCAGAGCGAGCTTTCGCGCAGCATCTCGAAAGACCTGGCACGTCGTGGATTCAGGTTCTGCGGGCCGACGATCGTCTATGCCTTCATGCAGGCTGTGGGCATGGTCAACGATCACCTCGTGAGCTGCCATCGGCATCCTGACTTCCGCCACCCTATGCATCCGGGCGGCGGGGCACGACG
>DASRIK010000378.1:0-2091 GCA_035650035.1 Burkholderiales bacterium
GCGCTGGACCAGCGCGTCCAGGTCGCGCACGTCCGCCGCCTCTGACTGAGAAAGATCGTCTACGGCTGCTTTCACGACCGCGGACCCTGGCCTAGAGCCGCGATCGCCTGCCATCGCCAGAACGTTCCACTTCAATGCCGGCATAACCGCTCCACGAAACAGCCCGCGAAGTCCGCGTCAGTCGTTCCGCTACGCACCGTGTGAGGCCGCGGATGCACTCACAGCGAATATGTTTCGCGAATGACTCCCTCATCAAGAAAGCTGCCGTGGCCCTGCGGGTGCCGAAGTGTCGGCGATAGGTGTCCTGCGGGGCAGGGCGATCAGTCAGCTGACACCACTGACTTTAGTCAGTGGTGCAACGTGCTTCAGCAGAGCAGTGAGGCTCAGTGCTTGAGTAAACCCTTGGCGTGCAGCGCTTCCTGAACCTTCGGTCGGTCGGCCACGCGCGAGGTATGCGCGCAGACGCGGATATGGTTGCAGATCGATGCTCACGTGACCGCACCACTCACCACTGCAAACGCATACGCGTCGGCGGCGGTGAACTGCGCGCCGAGCAGGTAGGCGGATGAGGCAAGGTGTTGCTCGAGCTGCACCAGGCCTTTCGCGAGTTTCTCCCGCTGCGCCTGTTGAGTGTCGGCGGGAGCGGGATGAAACAACCAGTAAAACTGCTTGTGCAGCTCGGTGCCAATGTAGGTCAGCCACTCTTGGAGCCGCACTCGCCCCATCGTGCCGGCGGGCGGGGCGAGCTTCCGGTCGGGCACCTGGTCTGCGAGGAACTGCGAGATCACCGGGCCTTCGCGCAAGCGCGTCCCGTCCGCCAGCTCGAGCAGCGGAACGTAGCCGTGCGGATTGATCGCGTAGTAATCGTCGCCATGCTCGGTCTCGTACTCCATTTGCTGGGGTCAGATACAGTTCCCTCGGTGGCTTCGATCAGTCGAGCGCATCGATCAGCGAGCGCATCAGTCCCGCAGCGCTGCGATGCTGCAGATTCGGCGCGCACTGACCGGCGTAGAGCGACAGGAAATCGCTGCGACCTGCCGCCGCATCCGCCGCCCTGAGCTTCGAGACGAACCAGTTCTGCACGGGAAAGGGCGGCAGCTCGGCGGCGCGGGGCGCCATGAGCTCGACGATGCGATTTGGCACGCCTCGCGCCAGCCGGCCCGTATAAGCACGCGTGAGCGTGGTTTGCTCAGCACGTGCGCTGAATAGAACTGCACGGTGTTGCGCGGTCGCGCCGGATTCCTCACACGCCAGAAACGCGGTGCCGAGCTGCACGGCTTGCGCGCCGAGCGCGAGCGCCGCACGGGCGCCGCGTCCATCGACGATGCCGCCGGCGGCGATCACGGGTGCGCGCACACGGTCGGCGAGGAGCTGCGTGAGCGCGAAGGTCCCCATCAGCGATTCTTCCGCGCGCCGCAGGAATGCCGGGCGGTGGCCGCCGGCTTCGAAACCGCTCGCAACGATCAGGTCTACGCCCGCCTGGTCGAGCTGATAGGCCTCGGCGATGGAGGTCGCGGCGCCGATCGTGACGATGCCGCGCTTCCTGCACGCCGCGAGGAGATCGGCCGACGGCACGCCGAATACGAAGCTGAAGGCTGGCGGCTCGCTCTCGATCAACGCCCGGGCTTGCTCCTCGAAGGATTCGCCGAACGTGACCGGACGCGCGGGTTTGGTCAGCCCGAGCTCGCGATAGTAAGGCTCGTACAGTGCGAACGCCGCGTCGAACTGCTCCGGCGTGAGCGCATCGCCGCCCGGATCGCGATTTGAGACCCACAGGTTCACTGCAAAGGGACGGCTCGTGTGCGCCTTGATCTCGCGCACGAGCGCGCCGATCGCCTCTGGCGGCAGGTGATGCGCGCCAAAGGAGCCGAGCCCGCCGAGATCGGCGACGCTCGCGGTCAGCTGCACCGTCGAGAGCCCGCCGCCGAACGGACCCTGGATGATCGGATACCGCACGCCGAGGCGTCGGGCGGCGGCGCTGTTGCTCGCGTGGGGCATGACGTCTTTCCCGCTATCGATCGAGCGAAGAGCTTAGCGTCCCTGAGTTACCAATGCCTACCAAGTAACCGTTTGTAACGCTAAAATCCGCTT
>DASRIK010000379.1:0-4583 GCA_035650035.1 Burkholderiales bacterium
TGGTCGAGAGATACCTCTACGGTTTCAACGCCTTCGATCTGCTGCAGCGCCCGTTTCACGCTGGCGACGCAGCCGCCGCAAGTCATACCTTCCACTTTTATCTGGGCCGTTTGCATAGGGTCTCCACGGATTGGTGCCTCACGCGTTGCGCCGCGCGCGGCCGGCACTCCATCGCTTCAACAACAGCGAGTTCGTGACGACGGAAACAGATGATAACGCCATCGCAGCGCCGGCGATCACCGGATTCAGCATACCGGCCGCCGCGAGCGGGATCCCGAGCACGTTATAGAAAAAGGCGAAAAAGAGGTTCTGGCGGATCTTGCGTAACGTGAGGCGCGAAAGCCGGATCGCATCGAGCACACTCAGCAGGTCGTTACGCATGAGCGTGATATCGGCCGCTTTGATCGCGACGTCCGACCCTGCGCCGATCGCAAAGCTCACGTCGGCGGCCGCAAGGGCCGGCGCATCGTTGATGCCGTCCCCGACCATACCCACGATGCGGCCCTCGCGCCTGAGCGCCGCTACACGCTCGGCCTTGGCATCGGGAAGCACTTCGGACTCGTAGTGCGTAATGCCGAGATCCCGCGCGATCGCCGCGGCCGTGGCGGCGTTATCGCCCGTCAGCATCACCACCTCGATACCCATGGCGTGAAGCGCGCTCACCGCGGCCCGCGAGGTGGGCCGCAACGTGTCTGCGACGGCGATCAATCCAATCGCTTCGCCTGCGCGCGCAACGACCATCACGGTCTTCCCCTGCGCCTGCAATGGAGCAAGCCGCGTCTCGTCGACGTCGATTCGCCGCTCACGCATGAAGCGAGGGGTTCCGACAGCCGCTTCACCGCCGCCGACACTACCTAGCACGCCTTTGCCGGCGATCGCCTGGAACGCACTTACCGTCTCCGTCGATACGCCTTGCGCGGCCGCGTGCTCGAGAATTGCGCGTGCGAGAGGATGCTCGGAACCGAATTCGAGGCTCGCGGCGAGAGCGAGTACCTCGCGTTCGTCGTGACCTTCCATCGGCACGATATCGGTCACGCCGGGTTTGCCTGACGTGAGCGTTCCTGTTTTGTCCACGACCAGCGTCGCGATACGGCCTGCGTGCTCGAGAGCTGCCGCATTGCGGATGAGCACGCCCGCGCGCGCGCCTGCACCACTCGCCACCATGATCGCTGTGGGCGTCGCCAACCCCAGTGCGCACGGACATGCTATGACGAGCACGGCAACCGCGCGGATGAGAGCAACTGTCGCATCCGCCGCGAACCACCAGCTCGCGGCGAACGTCACGAGAGCGATGGCGATCACGGCGGGCACGAAAATGCCCGAAATACGGTCGGCCAGCCGCTGAATCGGGGCTTTGGAGCCTTGAGCTTCCTCGACAAGCCGGATGATCGCGGCGAGCGCCGTGTCCGCGCCGATGCCGGTCGCACGGCCTGTGAGCAGCCCGCGATCGTTGAGCGTCGCAGCGAAGATGCGCGCGCCCGCTTCTTTCGCGACGGGCAGACTTTCGCCCGTCAGCATGGACTCGTTCACGGTCGAGTCGCCTTCGATCACGATGCCGTCCACGGGCACGTTCTCACCCGGTCGGACGATGAAAACGTCGCCGACCTGCATCTCTGCAACGGGGATGTCGACCGTGGCGTTCCCGCGCAGCACGTGCGCGGTCTTCGGCTGCAGCTTGAGCAGCTCTTCGATGGCCGCCGACGCGCGTGATCTCGCGCGGAGCTCGAGTATTTTCCCGAGAAGTACCAGCGTGATGATCGCCGTGCTCGCTTCGAAATAGAGATGCAGCGGCAAGCCGAGGACGACCACGACCGCGCTGTAGACGTAAGCCATGCTGGTGCCGAGCGCGATCAGCACATCCATGTTCGCGCCGCCTCCGCGCAGGGCGTGCCACGCCCCGACATAGAACCGCCGGCCGATCCAGAACTGAACCGGTGTGGCGAGCGCGAGCTGGACCCACGGCGCAATGAAATCGTGCGTCGCACCTGCGAACATCGCGGCCATCTGCACGATGAACGGCAGCGTGAGCGCGGCCGACGCGAGCAGGCGCAGCCATTCCTTGCGATACGCCTCGGCTTCGCGCGCCTGATCGTCCGCTCGACGAGCGGCATCGGTCGTGCGGGCGCCATAACCCGCTTTGCGCACCGCCTCGAGTATGCGATCGAGGCCGACCGCATCAGGCGCGTAGTGCACCCGTGCCTTGTCGGCCGCGAAATTTACGTTTGCGGAGACGCCCGGCAGGCGGTTCAGCACCTTTTCGATGCGCGCGGCGCAGGCGGCACAGGTCATTCCTTCGAGCGCAAGCTCCACGGTGCGCTCGGGGGTATCGCCCCGGCTTACGTGCGAGGCGGAGAGTGTCTGGGTAACGTCAGCCATCTATGGAGTGTGAGGGCAGCCTCCCTACAACTGCAAGGTGGGGGCGGGCCGCAACAAAACAAAAACCGCGCCAGAGCGCGGTTTGGTTGGGTGTGTGCGTGCGGATCAGGAGTCGCGCACGAGCCGCCCGTCGACCACCCGCACCCGGTCACCTTGTCGCACGCCGGGTGCCGACCCGTAGGTGAAGTTACGCGTGGTGCCGTCGTTCAGGCGCACGCCAACGACGTAATGTGTCGTCGATTTGTGGCGCCGTTCGAGCTCTGTCCCGATCGCTGCGCCGCCCGCGGCTCCGACAATCGTTGCGACCGTCTTGCCGGACCCGCCGCCGATCTGGCTGCCCACGAGACCGCCGACCGCTCCGCCTGCAGCGGGGCCCAGCAGTCCCGCTTCACCTTGCTGCGTCACTTGACGAACCGAAGTCACGGTCCCGCAGTTCGTGCAGACTGCCGCCACTTTCGGCGCACGTTCTCCGCCGGCCACTGTTCCCGACCCCGGCGAAGTACCGGTCGCGCCGACGGGTGCGCGCTCGGCCGTACGCTCTCGCGGCACGTTGCCGGATCCGCCGGCAGACGCCCGGTCGTCTCTCAGTGTCAAACGCGCGGGCGGCGCCGCACTCGTGTTGTCCTGCACGAGCGCGCGGTCCCGCGTAAGCGGACTCGGGACGATGCCCGTCATGACGCCGATCGCGAGCAGGCAGGTGAGTATCAGCGTCGTCGCCGCAATCACGATCAGCGGATGCATTCTGAAGCTCGTTTCCGACATGATGATCTCCTTTCTACGGGTACAGACCACCGCGGTGCCGGTCGGTGCCGGGGTTTACAACCTGTTACACCTCGATGCGTCGCCGCATGCCGACAGAATCGGCAGCACGTACGAGTGCTCGCTTCTTGAGAGCAAAACTGAGGCCAGCTACGGCTGACGGATAGAGGAAAAACTTGACGTTACGTTTCGAGTTCGGGGCGATTCCGGTAATGCTCCAGCGCTTCCGGATTCGCCAGCGCTTCGACGTTCCTCACCGGCCACCCGTGGACGACATTGCGGACGGCAAGCTCGACGATTTTCCCGCTCTTCGTGCGCGGGATGTCGGCGACCTGGACGATACGCGCCGGTACATGGCGCGGGGTCGCGTTGTCACGGATGTGCCGGCGAATACGGTCGGCGAGGGCGTCGTCGAGCGTGAGCCCCTCTCGAAGCCGGACGAAAAGCACCACGCGCACGTCGCTGTCCCATTCCTGCCCGATCGCGAGGCTTTCCACGACTTCCTCGAGGCGCTCCACCTGACGATAAATCTCTGCCGTGCCGATGCGCACGCCGCCCGGATTGAGCACCGCGTCCGAACGGCCGTAGATGATGAGCCCGTCATGCGACGTGAGCTCCACGTAATCGCCGTGCCACCACACCCCCGGGAACCGCTCGAAATAGGCGGCGCGGTATTTGGCACCGTCGGGATCGTTCCAGAACCCGACCGGCATCGAAGGAAAAGGCGCGGTGCAAACGAGCTCGCCTTTCTGGCGGCGTACGGGGCGGCCGTCGTCGTCGTATACCTCGACTGCCATCGCAAGCCCGCGGCACTGGAGCTCGCCGCGCCACACGGGACCGATCGCGTTCCCCAGCGCGAAGCAGGAGATGATGTCCGTTCCGCCTGAAATCGAGGCGAGCTGAACATCCCGTTTCACGTGCTGGTAGATGTAGTCGAACCCTTCCGGAACCAGCGGTGATCCGGTGGACAGGAAGCTTTTTACAGACGTGAGGTCGTGCGTTTCGATGGGCTCCAGAGCGAGCTTCGTGCAGGCGTCGATGTATTTCGCGGACGTGCCGAAAATGGTGATCTTCTCGTCCTGTGCGTAATCGAAAAGGATGCGGTTGTCGGCTGCGAAAGGCGAACCGTCGTAGAGCATCAGCGTCGCCTCGGATGCGAGCCCCGACACGAGCCAGTTCCACATCATCCAGCCGCATGTCGTGAAGTAGAACAGACGCTCGCCGGGCTTCACGTCGACGTGGAGCCGGTGCTCCTTCAGGTGCTGCAGCAGCGTGCCGCCTGCACCGTGAACGATACATTTCGGCACGCCGGTCGTACCCGACGAGTAGAGGATGTAAAGCGGGTGATCGAAAGGCAGGCGCTCGAACGCGATGTCCGCAGCTTCGAAATCCGCAGTGAATGCATCGAACAATGCGCCGCGCGGCACGCTCGTCAGGTCCGGCCGGGG
>DASRIK010000380.1:0-4402 GCA_035650035.1 Burkholderiales bacterium
CTACAAGCGTAGGCAGTATGTCCTGCACCTGCGCAAGCTCACCGATTTCCCCGGGGTCGCGTAGGTTGCCCGCCGGCCAGCGGACAAAGAAGGGAACACGATGTCCGCCCTCGTAGAGCGTTCCCTTCTCGCCCCTCATCCCCGCATTGAATATTACGTCGCCGTAAACAGTCCCATTGTCGGTCAGGAAAATCACGATCGTGTTGTCCCGCAGACCTTCCTGTACGAGCATCTCCTCGAGCTTGCCTATGTTTTCATCGATGTTGGCGATCATCCCGTAAAAGCTGGCCTGGTCATGCGGGAGACTCGTGTACGGGTCCCGGTACTGTTGCGGAACGAAGAGCGGCCAGTGAGGCGCATTGGGCGCGATATATGCGAAGAACGGCTCGCCTGATGCGCCACGCTCCTTGATCCACTGCATGGCTTCGGCGAAGAAAACGTCTGTGCAATATCCCGGGTATTGCCTCAATTCACCGTTGTAGAGATAGAAGTCGTCAAAGTAATCGTTGTTCCAGTAATCCGGTATCGCGGATAGGTAAGATGCTTGAAATGTCAGTGTCTCCTGGAAACCGCGATCCTGGGGTCGGTATGGATATGTGTCCCCTAGATGCCATTTTCCGAAAAGGCCCGTCCGGTAGCCGCCATTGGCGAAAAAATTGGCCATGGTTGGAATCGACTTACGCAAGATCGCCCTGCCGCTGCCGACGTTCATCGCGCCATTGGCGAGCGCGTCGCGACCGCTCATGAGCTGGCCCCGTGTCGGTGTGCACATCGGAGCGACATGAAAATCAGTCAGCCGAATGCTCTGCGAAGCCAGCTGATCGAGATTCGGCGTCTTCAGAACCGGATTCCCATGAGCGGCGAGGTCGCCATACCCCTGGTCATCCGTCATCACGACAATGACGTTGGGCTGAACCGCAAGCGCGGCACGAGGGAAAACTCCAGCCACTGCCCCGCACATGACGACGGACAGGGACAATGCTCTGAACACTCTCATTGCGGTCATGGTGTGCGCTTCCTTGCTTGAATTGGGACTACTTCTCCTCGGAGCTAACAGGCTTGTTGCCTTGCTCGCATGTCGCTGCGCCGTTCGTGAGACAGCTAGACAGCGAGCAACTACACCCCCGACGACGCCAATGCAAGCTCATCCTTTCATCTCGGAAAGCAGGTGTCGTGAATGGACTTCCGGGCGGCTCGCGCTGAGGCGCGCGAAGGCATGAACCGGCGGAGCCTGATCGTGGTGATTGCGCTCCTGGGCACATTCCTGCGCGTCGCGCCTGCGCTGCGCGACCTCGACACTGTCGACCGCATTTTCGTTCCCGACGATACGTACTACACGCTCGCGATCAGCCGCTCGCTTGCGAACGGTCATGGGCCGACAGTCGACGGCATGACCCGCACGAGTGGCTTCCAGCCGCTGCTCGCGTTCGCGACGGTGCCGGTATTCTTCGTCACTGACGACCCGGACCTGCCGCTGCGCTACGTGATCCTACTCGGCGCGCTCGCGGACGTCCTCACCATTCTTCTGCTCGCGCGGCTCGCGCGGCGTGTCGCGGGCGACGACGCTGCGCTCATCGCAGCATCACTATGGGCGGTCTCGCCGCTTGCGATCGCGAATGCCCTCGGCGGCCTCGAGACCGGGCTCGCGCTGTGTGTGCAACTCGCGCTCGTTGAGGCCTGGTGTGTCGCCCGCGAACGCGGCACGCCGCGCAGCTATCTCCTCGCGGGCGCACTGGCCGGACTGGCGCTGCTCGCACGCGTCGACAGCGCGTTTCTCGTGGCCGGGCTCGGCACGCTTGAGCTGTGGAATGGCGATCGCCGGCGGTTGGGTGTTGCGATTGGCGCCGCGGCGATCGTCGTCGCGCCGTGGTGGGGTTACTCGATCGCCGTCTTTGGATCGCCCGTACCGGAAAGTGGCGCTGCCGTGCGCGACATCGTCGCGATGCACCGGGCGCTGTACCTGAAGTCACACATGGCCGCGGGCTGGGCGGCAGGAACCGTTCTCGGCGCGCCGATTCTCGACTTAGGCGCACTTCGCGAGTGGTTGTTCCACCATGTTGCTGCGGCGTGGGGCGCGTGGCTCGCGGTCGTGGCGCTCGGCGCGGCGGCGAGCAGCCGCTGGTTGCGGCTGCGCGATGCAACCGCGCCGATCGCCGTACTGGCGGTGCACGCGCTGGCGATCTTCGCGTTCTATACGTTCGTTGTCTCGGCTCTGTGGTTCTTCCGACGCTATCTCGTGCCGGCCGAGTGCATGATGTCGCTGCTCGTCGCAATCGCACTCGCGCGCGCGTGGCAGACAAGTCGCACCGGAAAGCTCGCTGCCGGCGCACTCGCTGCCGGGTGCCTGCTGATCGGGCTCGTCGGTGCAGCACGGTTCATGTGGATCACGCCTGCTGTCTCGCCGGACATGGGTCTGCACGGCGCCAAGGGCTATCGGGAGGCGGTGCGCGACGTCTACCGTCTGACGCCGCAAGGCGCTGTCATCGGCGCATTCCAGAGCGGCGCGCTCGCCTACTACGCGCCGCCCGGCGTGCACGTGATCAACCTCGACGGCGTCGTCGACCGCAAGGCTGCGGCGGCGGGGCGAGAGCACACGCTCGCGGATTACGCGAAGTCGCGCGGCATGACGCACCTCGCGGACTGGCAGTTCAACCAGGACAACTTTGTGCGGCTGTCGAGTGCAACGACCGCGGCGTTCGACGTGCACCCGCTCGGCGCCGCGCGCAGCCAGGGCCGCCGCGACCAGTTCATGGTTCTACAGATCGAGTGGCAGTAGTCGATGCGAGAGCCCGCAGGGCCGCACGGGCCCTGTCGCCGCAGCGGCGGCCTGACGGCCGCGTGGGCCGCCTCGATCAGCGCGAAGAATATGGAGCGCTTTTATTGATTCTTTCTGTGTCGCGCACTTAGGATACAGCAATGCCGCGCGAGCAGCTCGATCGTTTGCTGTTCTTTTGTTCATTACTCTTTTTGCTCTTCGTCGGCGCGTTCAGCTACGGATACTTCGTCGCCACGACCAAGCGTTTTCCGCATCGAATCATTACTCACGCATTGAAGGACGTTGACGATGTCCTCAACCTGGTGAGGGCGAACGCTCATGAAATTCGCAGCTCGCGCAGGCAAGGCGGTGTCACCATTCACGAGGCAAGCTGGGCGCAGCCGGGTCTGACGTTCTTTACGGCCTATGACGGCGAGTTGTTCCGGCCATTCCTCGTGGATATGGACGGCAAAGTCCTTCACCGCTGGGAGACTCGCTACAGCGCCTTTTTTAAAAGAGGGAAACTCGACCTCGTCTCGGACACACAGCGCCATCTGCATGGCGCGCATCTTTACTCCGACGGCTCCATCCTGGCGTCCTTTGAGTTCAAGGCGCTCGCGAAGCTGGACCGTTGCTCACGGCCCGTGTGGTTGCTCCGGCGAGCGACGCATCATGCGATCCTGCCGCTGCCCGATGGATCGTTCTTGACGCTTGCCCACGACAAGAAGAGAGAGCGCCCGTACCTGGACAAAGGACACTTCGAAGATTCCATCCTGCACGTCTCGGCCAACGGAGAGGTACTCGAAGAGATCAACATCATTGAAGCGATACTGAAGGGCCGCTATCAAAATCTTCTCCTGCAGGGCGAACCGTGGCGGCCCGAATCGCAATCGTTTGATCCCCTCCACACCAACGACATCGAGCTCGTCACGAAAGAGCTGGCACAGAGGATCCCGCAGGCCCAGACGGGGGATTTTCTCGTCTCGCTGCAACGCCCGGGTGCGCTCGCGATCATCAGCCGGACGAAAAAAGCAGTGGTCTGGAGCATGGTCGGACCGTTCCTGCGCCAGCACGACCCCGACATCGTCGACGACGGCACGCTCCTCGTCTTCGACAATCGAACCGAGATGATGCAACGCACGCCAGTGCGCTGGCTGGAGGAGCCGCAGGTCTGGGGTTATTCGCGCATCCTTCGGGTCGACCCCGCCACGCAGCAGGTGCTCTGGTCCTTCGAGGGGACCAAGGCGTTCCCGTTCTACTCATCGATGCAAGGCAAGCTGCAGCCCCTTGCGAACGGCAACATCCTTGTCTCGGACCCGGAGGGCGGACGCGCCTTCGAGATTTCGCCGACCCACGGGAACCGGATCGTATGGGAGTACGTGAACACGATCAACGGAAAAGGCGATGGCCTGCTCGGTCGGGTCACAGAGGCGACGCGCTATGATTTCGACGGCAGCCAGTTTGTGAACAAGCCCTGTCCGTGATCGCAGCGAAAACTGTCGCGTAACTAATTGAACTGGCGGAGAGGGTGGGATTCGAACCCACGAACACCCGTGAAGATGTTACTGAATTTCCAGTCCAGCGCCTTCGACCGCTCGGCCACCTCTCCGGCTGGAAGGGCTGCGAAGCCTACACGGAAGGCCCGTC
>DASRIK010000381.1:0-9441 GCA_035650035.1 Burkholderiales bacterium
CGCCGCTCGGCTTCGTCCAGGCCCTTCATCGCGGCCGTCAAAGGCAATCCGGCGCGTTCCTCGAATAGCGACAACGGAAATCCGTCCGTCAGCCGGAGTGCATTCATCATGAATTCGAACGGGATGTCGCGCACGGCAACCTCGTGCTCGGCCTGCACGCCTCGGCCTTCGATTACTTGCGACATGTACTCCCGCGGCTGGCGGTAGCGTGCCTGCCGCAGCACACGGTCGGGAAAAGAGAGCTTGCTGTGCGCGCCCGCGCCAATGCCGAGGTAGTCGCCGAAAGTCCAGTAATTGAGGTTATGTCGCGAGCGCAAGCCGGGCAGCGAATAGGCGGATGTCTCGTAATGCTCGTAGCCTGCCCGCACCATCAGCGACTCGATCGAGTCCTGCATTTCCGCGGCTTCATCATTCCCGGGCACGACCGGCGGATGACTGTGGAAGTATGTGTTCGGCTCGATTGTCAGGTGATAGATCGAGAGATGCGGCGGGTGGTAACCCAGCGCGCGCTCCACGTCCACACAGGCCTCGGCGCAGGTCTGCTGCGGTAGTGCATACATGAGATCGAGGTTGAAATTCGCAAACAGGCTGCGAGCGATTTCGACTGCGCGCGCGGCCTGCACGTCGTCATGAATGCGGCCGAGTGCCTTCAAATGCCGCGGCTCGAAGCTCTGGATGCCAATGGACAGCCGATTTACTCCCGCTTCGCGAAAGCCCGCGAATTTGTGGGCCTCGAAGGTACCGGGGTTTGCCTCGAGCGTGATCTCTGCATCGATCGCCAACGGCACGCGCGCGCGAATCGCCGAGAGGATGCTATCGACCGCTTCCGCGCTGAGGAGGCTCGGCGTGCCGCCGCCGAAGAACACGGTATAGACGCGCCGGCCCCATACCAACGGCAGCGCCTGGTCGAGATCGGCAACCAGCGCGTTGATGTAAGCGGTCTCCGGGATTTCGCCCCGCGCCTCGTGCGAATTGAAGTCGCAGTACGGACATTTGCGCACGCACCACGGCACGTGAACATAAAGTGAGAGCGGTGGCAGCACCGTAAACTGCGGACGCCGCAGGAGCCGGGTTTCGACTCCGACGCCGCGTTCAACCGTCCCGGTCGCCACGACCGTCTCCCTGGAGCCGCGCGACGAGGCGGCGAAGCGCCTGTCCGCGGTGACTCAGCCGGTTCTTGGTTTCGGGGTCGAGCTCGGCGGCCGTCCAGCCGAGCTCGGGCAGAAAGAAATGCGGATCGTATCCGAACCCATGGAAGCCCCGCGGCTCCGCAACGACTTCACCATGCCAGCGGCCTTCCGCGATGAGCGGCTCGGGATCGTCGGGATCGCGCACGAGAACGATCACGCAGTAGTAATGGGCGCGCCGATCGGCGATGCCTGCGAGCTGAGCGACGAGCTTGCGATTGTTCAGTCTGTCCTGCACTTCGCGCACATCCGCCGGGTCCTCGCTCGCGTAGCGCGCCGAATGCACGCCGGGTTTGCCGCCGAGCGCCGCGACACAGATACCTGAATCGTCGGAAAACGCGGCACATCCGGATAACCTGCTGGCGTGGCGGGCTTTGGCCAACGCGTTCTCGACGAAAGTAGCGTGAGGCTCCTCCGCCTCGGGAATGCCAAGCTCCGACTGCGGCACGATCTCGAACCCGAGCGGCCCGAGCATCTGCCTGAATTCCTTGAGCTTGCCAGGGTTGCTGCTGGCAATGACGAGCTTCTTCAAGGCCACGGGATTACGAGTCAAAGATTCAACGCGGCACGCTGCGCGGCAACAAGCTCGCGTATACCTTTTTCGGCGAGCGCCATCATCGCGTCGAGCTCGGCGCGCGTGAATGGCTCGCCTTCCGCGGTGCCCTGCAGCTCGACCAGGCCTCCGCTGCCGGTCATCACCACGTTCATGTCCGTGCCGCAAGTCGAGTCTTCGAGATAATCGAGGTCGAGCACGGGAACGCCTTCGTATACCCCGACGGATACCGCCGCTACGAAATCGCGAATCGGCCGCGCGGCGAGCCCACGCCTGCTCCTCAGGAATTCGACCGCATCGTGCAATGCGACGAATGCCCCGGTGATGCCAGCAGTGCGCGTGCCGCCATCTGCCTGAATGACGTCGCAATCGATCTGGATCGTGCGCTCGCCGAGCTGCCCGAGATCGACCACGGCTCGCAGTGCCCGTCCGATGAGTCGCTGGATTTCCTGCGTTCGACCGGACTGCCGGCCGCGCGCGGCTTCGCGATCCATGCGCGTGCCGGTCGAGCGCGGCAGCATCCCGTACTCCGCGGTGACCCAGCCCTGCGGGGTGCCTTTCAGGTGAGCCGGCTGCTTGTCGAGCACGCTTGCAGTGCAGATCACTTTCGTGTCGCCGAACTCGACGAGTACCGAACCCTCGGCGTGCCGGGTATAACCGCGCGTGATGCGCACGGGCCGCAGCTCGTGGGGTTGGCGTTGACTGGGTCGCATTAGAGTTACTACCTCCTGTATGCTATCTTGCGCAGGACCTCCGCGAAGGGCGGATGGTAAATGCTGCCCACCGACGCGTAAATCCACCCGTATTCGGGCGACCTTTCCGTCGCTCGTTCTTTACTCGCTGGACCATCAAGATGATTTACAGCATGACCGGGTATGCCGTGGCGGCGCGCGAGCTCGAGAACGCCGTGTTGAACCTCGAGCTGCGGTCGGTCAACCATCGCTACCTGGATATCCAGTTTCGCCTGCCCGACGAGCTGCGCGCGATCGAGCCCGCCCTGCGGGAAACGCTTACCGCGCGGCTCAATCGCGGAAAAGTCGAATGCCGGGTCTCCTATACCCCGACGCCCGGTCGCAAAGGCATCGACCTCGATCAGGCGCTGCTCGAACAGCTCATCGCGCTGAACGCGCGTGTGCGTGCCGCTTTGCCGCCAGCGCGGGATCTCGGCGTCTCGGACGTGCTGCGATGGCCGGGGATGCTCGGCGCCGATACGCTCGACCTGGACTCGCTACGCGCGGTTTGTCGCGAGCTCCTTGACCACGTGCTCGAAGACTTCAGGGTGAGCCGCGCTCGCGAAGGCGAGAAGCTCAAAGCCATGATTCTCGAGCGCGCAGCCGCCGTCGGGACGCGAATTGCCGAAGTTGCGCCGCGGATGCCGCAGGTCATCGCCGGATTCCAGGAAAAGCTCGCGGCGCGTCTCAAGGAGGCGCTCGCGAATGCCGATGAAGATCGCATCCGGCAGGAAGTCGCGCTTTTCGCGAACAAGATCGACGTTGACGAAGAGCTTACGCGTCTTGCGACTCACATCGGCGAGTTGAGGCGCATCCTGGATCAGGGGGGCGCGGTCGGGAAACGGCTGGACTTCCTCATGCAGGAGCTCAACCGAGAAGCGAACACCCTCGGCTCGAAAGCCGCGGACATTTCCGTTACTCAGGTGTCCATGGAGCTGAAGCTCCTCATCGAGCAGATGAGAGAGCAGATACAGAATATCGAGTGACGTTATGAGTGGATGCCTTTTCATCGTCAGCGCCCCGTCGGGTGCGGGCAAGACAACGCTGGTAAGCGGGCTCATCGCAAGCGATCCTCTCGTGAGGAAATCGGTCTCGTACACGACCCGCAAACCTCGACCGGGCGAGGAAAACGGGCGCGCCTACCACTTCGTCACGGAGGAGCAGTTTCAGCGCATGCGGGCCGATGGCGAATTCCTCGAAACGGCGCGGGTGCATGGCAATCTGTACGGGACCTCCAGGCGCACCGTGCAGATCGAGTGCGCCGCGGGCCATGATGTGCTGCTCGAAATCGACTGGCAGGGGGCCGCGCAGATCCGCAGCCTCATGCCCGACGCCGTCGCGATCTTCATCCTCCCGCCTTCGATAGAGGCGCTCGAGAAGCGGCTACGAGGCCGCGGGCAGGACAGCCCGGAGGTCATTGCAGCGCGCGTGGCAGCCGCACGCGGTGAGATTTCGCATGTGGGTGAATTCGATTATGTTATTATTAATGAAGAGTTTAACCGAGCCGCGCAAGATCTCATCAGCATCATAAGAGCCGAACGCTCGAGGCTCCCCCGCCAGCTCGCCCGGCATGGCGAACTTATCAACAGATTAAAGGACCAGTAATGGCACGCATCACCGTGGACGATTGCCTGAAGCAGATTCCCAACCGGTTCGAGATGTCGCTCGCCGCAACGTACCGCGCCCGACAGATCACGAACGGCGCCCAGCCGATGATGGAAGCGAACCGCGACAAGCCGACGGTCATCGCCCTGCGCGAGCTTGCAGCGGGCAAATACGGCACCGAAATTCTGAACAAGGCGCCAACCTAAAGTCAGCGGGGCTTATGCCCGAAGCCGATCTGCTGTTCAAGGAGTGGTCCGGCTACCTGAAGCCGGAGGACATTTCGCAGCTGCAATCGGCCTACGACTTCAGCAAGGCGGCGCACGAAGGACAGTATCGCAAATCGGGCGAGCCTTACATTTCGCATCCTCTCGCTGTTGCCGACATTCTCGCGCAATGGCACATGGACCCGCAGGCGCTCACCGCCGCGCTCCTGCACGACGTGACCGAAGACACCGCGGTCACGAAGACGGACATCTCTCGTAACTTCGGCAGACCGGTCGCCGAGCTGGTGGACGGCGTTTCGAAGCTCGACAGGATCGAGTTCGAGACGCAGGAAAAAGCCCAGGCCGAGAACTTCCGCAAGATGCTCCTCGCGATGGCGCGCGACGTGCGCGTGATCCTGATCAAGCTTGCGGACCGGCTACACAACATGCGCACACTCGACGCGGTCGAACCGGTGAAGCGCCGGCGCATCGCTCGCGAGACGCTCGAAATCTACGCGCCGATCGCCAATCGTCTCGGGCTCAACAAGATCTACCAGGAGCTCGAGGATCTTTCGTTCAAGCACCTCTATCCAGACCGGCACCGCGTCCTTGCGAAAGCGGTGAAGGCCTCCGGCGGCAACCGCCGCGAGGTCGTCAGCAAGGTGATGGAGGCGCTCAAACGCAAGCTTCACGACGGCAAGGTCGAGGCGCAGGTGCACGGTCGCGAGAAGCATCTTTATTCGATCTATCGGAAGATGCGCGAGAAACACCTCACGTTCGCCCAGGTGCTCGACGTGTTCGCTTTCCGCATCGTCGTGAACGACGTGGCGTCGTGCTATCTCGCGCTCGGCGCACTGCACGGGCTCTACAAGCCGATACCCGGGAAGTTCAAGGACTACATCGCAATTCCAAAAGCGAACGGTTACCAGTCGCTTCACACGACGCTGTTCGGCCCGTTCGGCAGCCCGATAGAGATCCAGATCCGGACGCGCGAGATGCACAAGATCGCGGAAGCGGGCGTCGCGTCACACTGGCTCTACAGAAGCTCCGACGCGTCGCTCTCGACCCTGCAGCAGAAAACGCATCAATGGCTGCAGAGCCTGATCGAGATGCAATCGGAAGCCGGCGACTCCGTGGAGTTCCTGGAGCATCTCAAAGTCGATCTCTTCCCGGACGAAGTTTACGTGTTCACGCACAAAGGCCAGATCATGGCCCTTCCGCGGGGCGCCACGGCCGTCGACTTTGCTTACGCCGTACACACCGACATCGGCAACCGTTGTGTGGCAGTGAAAATCAATCAGGAGCTGATGCCGCTTCGAACGGAGCTCAAGAACGGCGATCGGGTGGAAATCATCACGGCGGCGCATGCGAAACCGAATCCGCTCTGGCTGAACTATGTCGTCACCGCGAAAGCGCGGTCCCATATCCGGCACTTCGTGAAAACGATGCACTTCGAGGAATCGGTGCAGCTCGGCGAGCGCTTGCTCAACCAGGCGCTCGCGAGCTTCAGGACGAGCTTCACCGAAGTGAAGGAGCAGCAGTGGTCGAGGTTGCTCAAGGAATCCAGCGCGAAGTCGAAGCAGCACCTGCTTTCGGATATAGGGCTCGGGAAACGCCTTTCAGCGGTGATCGCCCGGCAGCTCCTGTCGCTTGGCGCAGCGGCGCCCCAGGAGAGCGGCGTGCCCGGTACCGTCGTCATACGCGGCTCCGAGGGCATGGCCGTACAGTTCGCGAAATGCTGCAAGCCGATTCCGGGGGACCCGATCATCGGCATGATCAGCAAAGGGCAAGGCATGGTGATTCACACCCACGATTGCCCCATCATCGGAAAGACACGACCCGACCCGGATCGTCTCCTGGACGTGCAATGGGACCCGGAGCCGCGCAAATCCTTCGAAGTGAGCATCAAGCTGGTGGCTGCCAACCAGCGGGGAGTGCTCGCGAAAGTCGCCGCCGAGATCTCGAGCGCAGGATCGAACATCCAGAACGTCGCGGTGGACCCCGAAGACGGCGGCACGTACACCGCGATGCACTTCACGCTGCAGGTTTCGAATCGCCTTCACCTCGCGCAGATCATGCGGGCGCTGCGGCGCGTGCCGGAGGTAATCCGCATCTCGCGGGTAAAAGGCGGCTAGGCGGTGAAAAAACAGGGGCCGACCCGCGAAAGCTCACTCCCTATTTTTTGCACAGACTCTGGCCATCGTTCCAGCCCATGCGATAGTCCGTGTCGGATTTGTAACGCTCGGCGCTGCGCCGGCTTGGAGACGCGCAGGCATCCCCATAGCCCTGTTTGAAGCCTTCGGAATAGCCAGCCAGGTTGTAGCGAGCGGCAGCAGGTGCTGTACCAGGTGCTGTACGGGGGCCGGCGCTCTTGGAGGGGCTCGGTGTTTCGCAGCCGGCAAGTACAAGAAAGCTGAGCAAGAGCGCGGCTGCGACTCGGCGCGCCAGCCCGTCAGCCATGACCGTGCGTTTCCGGCCGCGTCAGTTCAGCGGGTGGTCCACGCAAGAACGTCCGCGCCCGAACCGCTTTCGTCACGGCGCTGGAAGTCGCGCATCGATTCGAGCATGCCGCACTCCGCGCACTCGAAAGTGACGCCGCTGCGCGCCGTCTCGGTACCGGAATGCGCAAGCGCGCTCGGCATCCAGCCGGTCACGGCCGCTATCCCGAGCAAGCTGAATACGATGAGCGCTATCGCCGCAATCACCATCAGCGGGTACAGCAGCCCGCGAGTTTCGAACGAGCGATCACGACTGAGTTCCATCATTTCTCCTTTCTTGCGTTCCCGGAGCAAAGTGCATGCCAGAGTTAGCGTGCTCCGGAAAATGCCATGCAGCGCAGCGATTCTGTCGTCGCCGGACAACACCGCCGGAAGAGCGTGCGATACCGGCGGACACACTGCACGGGACGCCGAGAATTTTTTGAGTGTCGCGGAACCGCGACAGCGCGAGAACGCAAAAGCTACACTTTGGCGTTTTTGAAAAGCTTCGGATCGAGCTGGTGCCGCTGCAGCAGCTTGTAGAACTCGGTGCGGTTTCGCTTGGCGAGCCGGGCGGCCTGCGTCACATTACCGTCCGTGATCCGAAGGATCTGAGCGAGATACTCACGCTCGAACTTGCGGCGTGCGTCTTCGAACGATGCGAACTCGGTCTGCTGGTGCTGGATCGCCTGCTGCACGAGCGTCGCCGGGATGAGCGGCGTAGTTGCGAGCGCCACAGCCTGCTCGACGACATTGTAGAGCTGGCGCACGTTGCCGGGCCACGGCGCGGAAACGAGGATCTCGATGGCTTCCGGCGCGAAGCCCGAGATATTGCGCTGGTACTTCTCTGCGATCTTCGCGAGGAAATGACTCGCGAGGAGCGGAATGTCTTCGCGCCTCTCCGCAAGAGACGGCAGATGAAGGGCGACTACGTTCAGCCGATAGTAGAGATCGTCGCGGAAGTTGCCCGCGGACATCTCTGCTTCGATGTTGCGGTGTGTTGCAGAGATGAGGCGAACATCGACCTCGAAGCTTTGAGTCGAGCCCACCGGGCGCACGTGCCGCTCCTGCAGCACGCGCAGGAGCTTGACCTGGAGGGGAACCGGCATGTCGCCAATCTCGTCCAGAAACAATGTCCCTTTGTTCGCGGTCTGGAAAAGGCCTTTGTGGTCCCGCACGGCGCCCGTGAACGAGCCTTTCACATGACCGAAGAGCTCCGATTCGAGCAGCTGCTCGGGAATGGCACCACAATTGATTGCCACGAAAGGCTGTTCACGCCGGCGGCTTGCACTGTGGATTGCACGCGCGAGCAGCTCTTTGCCCGTTCCGGATTCCCCGTAGATGAAGACGCTTGCGTCGCTGTCCGCTACGAGCCGTGCTTTGGCAAGCACGTCCTCCATCGCGGGATTACGCGTGATGAGTTCTTTACGCCAGTCCTCGCCGATGCCTTCCGCGACCTGCGAGCTCGTGCCGCCGCCCAACGTGAGCGCGCGCTCGATCTCGGTCAGCAGAGTACGCGCGTCGAACGGCTTCGTGAGATATCCGAAAACCCCGCCTTTCACAGCCGAGACGGCGTCGGGGATCGTCCCGTGCGCGGTCAATATGATGACGGGCAACGCCGGGTTCTGCGCGCGCACGGCTTCGAAGAGCGCCATGCCATCCATGCCGCTCATGCGGAGGTCCGTCACGACAACGCGCGGTCGCGCGACCGCGAGCTGCGCGAGCGCACGTTCGGCGCTTTCGGCGACGGTGACCGAATAGCCCGCCGCCGAAAGGCGGATCTGCATGAGGCGCAGCAGATCCGGATCATCGTCGACGACAAGTATGCTGGGACGTGCGGCAGTCGTATTCATGTGTACTCTCTAGCGGCGCCGCGGCGTGGTTGCTTCACGCTCGGTCAGACTGCGCTCGAGCGTTCTCAGCGCATCGAGCTTCTGCTGCAGCGCATGCACGTTCTGCTGCAGCCCCTGCACGTTCTGCTGCAGGCCCTGAAGCTGCGACGTAAGACGGCGCTGCTCCTGGATGTAGGCAGCGAGCAGGAATGCAAGCCCATGCAATGGCACGGCGGGATTCTTCACGAGCGGATCGAGGAGCTCCAGCGCGCCGCTTTCCGCGCCCGTCGCGCCGGGCACGGCGAGCGCCATGGCAAAGCGAACGCGTGACGCGTCACTGCGCGTCTGGTTGAACGCCTGCCGCGCCGACTCCTGCTCGCGCGCGAGCTCCGTGGGCGCGAGCCGACGCAGCCGCTCGAAGTCGGAAAGCAGACCGTCGAGCTCCATCATTCTCAACATCTGTGGCGAGGGCGGCTTCGGCTGAGCGACCGCGGGCGCTGGCGGCGGTTCCTGCTCGATGACTTTTTCCTGCACTGCTTCGGTCCCTTTGCGTGGCTCTTCAAGAACCGTGCACGCCGCGAGCATCGTCACCAGGAGTGCAGCGATGGTGCTGCGTTCGCGTTTCATCGCACGGCCTCCGTTGCTGGCGCGGGCGTCGCTTCGACCGCGCCAGCACGGTCCCGCGTAAGCGGCAGGCGCACGCGAATGTGCGCGCCTGCCGTACCACCGACGACTTCGGCCGTGCCTCCGTGCATCTGCGCGTAATCGCGCACGACCGAAAGACCGATGCCGGTGCCTTTCACCAGGGCATCTGCGGCGTGGCGCCCTCGATAGAAAGGCTCGAAGACGAGCG
>DASRIK010000382.1:0-4099 GCA_035650035.1 Burkholderiales bacterium
TCCGCGCAAGATCCAGTGACGACATCGCACCCCCAGCTCGTGAGAATACCGCGCATGGAATCGAGAACGAGCGCGTCGTCGTCGATCACGATGATGCGCTTCCCGGTCACGACATCGGCGATGCGCTCGACAGACGCGGACTCCGGACGCACGGCGACACGGCGTCGGGCGCGCGGCACCGAAATGCGGAAGCGCGAGCCGCGCCCTACCTTCGATTCGAGCGTCACGGGATGATCGAGCAACTCGCTCAGGCGGTCTACGATGGCGAGGCCCAGGCCAAGGCCGGGGCCGTTGCGGGAGCCCTGCGCGGGCAGCTGATAGAACTCGCGGAAGATATTCTGCTTCTGGTCCTCCGCGATACCCGGCCCGGTATCGCGCACCTCGAAGTCGATGCGAGTGCCGCGTTCGTTGCAGCACACCGTGACGGCTCCCTTTGGGGTGTAACGCACTGCGTTCGACACGAGATTGAGGAGAATGCGCTCGAGCAGGATAAAGTCGCTGCGAACCCATGCACGCGTGGGCGCGACCCGCAGCAGCAAGCCCTTGTCCCGCGCGATTTCGGCGAACGTGGTTTCCAGACGTTCGAGAACGTCCTGCGCAGCGAAGTCGGTGATCTCGGGCTGCAGGACACCCGCATCGAGCTTGGACATATCGAGAAGCGAGTCGAACAACTCGTTCATCGATGCGATCGCGGCGCCGATCCGCACCGTGAGCCTGTCCCGCTCTCTGGCATCCGTCGAGGTGCGAAGTTGCGCGGCGAACAGATTGAGCGCGTGCAGAGGCTGCCGAAGATCGTGGCTGGCGGCGGCAAGGAAGCGTGACTTGTAGGTGTTGGCGAGCTCGAGCTCGCGGCTCTTGTCCAGGATCGTGTCGAACAGCCGCACGTTCTCGATAGCGATGACGGCCTGGTCCGCGAACGTCCTGGTGAGCTCGATCTGCCTGTCCGTGAATGGCTCTACCCGGGTGCGCCACATTGCGATGACCCCGATCGGAACGCCGTCGCGAAGAAGCGGGACGCCGAGCAGCGTGCGGATGCCCGATGCCTCGGACAGGTCACGCAATGCCGTGCGCCACACTTCGTCCTTCTGGGCATCGATGAGCTGGATCGTGTGGCCCTGCTCCGCGACGCGGCCCACGATCGTGCCGTCCCCCGGCTTGCGCAAGAGACGCTTCCACAATCGCGTGAAATCACGCGGCGCGCGATACGCGACCGCAAGACGGTAACCGGCATCCTCGCGCCGGAACATGAAGCCCTGTTCCGCGGCACAAAGCCGCGCCGCGTTCTCGATGAGCGTTTGCAGCACGGGCTCCAGATCGAAGGCCGACCGGCTGATGATCTTCAGGACCTCGCCGGTCGCTGTCTGCTGCTCGAGCAGCTCGCTCAATTCGCGGTTGCGCGTTTCCAGCTGCCTGAACAGACGCGAATTCTCGATCGCGATCACGGCCTGGTCGGCGAACGTCGAGAGCAGGCCGATCTGTCCTTCCGAAAACGCTCGGACCTCATGGCGCCACAGAGTGATCACGCCGAGCACCGTATCGCCTCTCAAGAGCGGCACGGCGAGAATCGTACGGACGCGTTCTGCACGGTGAGCCGCCTTCACCACGACTTCAGGGTCGGCCTGGAAGTCGAGGACCTGAACGGGCTTGCGCGTCAGCGCGGCGCGGCCGCTGCTCGTCGTACGATCCAGCTCGATGCCTTTTGCAAGATACCTCCCGAAATCCGCCGTGCAGGCAGTCCGCGCGACGAGCTCGAGGCGTCCCCCCTCGTGCAGCATGACGAATGCGAAGTTCGCTTCGCACAGGCGGGCGGCATGCGAGACGATCGCGTCGAACACGGGCCCGGCATCCGAGTACGACATGCTGATCGCGCGCAATATGTCGGAAGTCGCCGCTTGCTGGGCCATGAGCCGGTCGATGCGCACACCGTGTTGCTTTACGGCTTTAGTGCTTCGGCGTTTGCTGCGGCGCCTCTGCGCCGCTTCGCTGGAGCGAAGAACTGGCGGCATTTTTATTGTCCTCTTCCGGTCCACGTGCCTGATAAGGAAATCAGCTGGAGCCGCGCGGCTTCACCCACGTTTCCGACCACGCGAGGCACGCGCTCGTCGACTGGCGCTCTCCGCGCATCTCCAGCCACGGGGTATCCGGTGCGAAGCGTCCATTGACTTCGATCTGCGCCGACTTCGCGGGAAAGAACGTGCTGAATACGCCAATGGGACGGCCGCCCATCCCGGGCGCCATCGTCAGGACGAACGGATCGATGCAGTCGTACCACGTCAGCACGATGTGCTCGGTGGTCGAGACTACCGTTTCCGTAGTCGTCGATCGTGGGTCGCCGGCCCGCTCGAACTGTGCGTCATGGATCGGTAACGCGACGTCCGCGAATGCAGGATAGAGCAGCGCCTCGATCGTGCGCTGAAGCCAGCGTGCAACCGCCGCGTTGTCGCTGTAGATCTGCACCTCATCGTCGGTTAGCGGCGTTTTCATGAACAGCGCGTGGCCCGCACCCGCCGGGCACCAGAGCACGCGCCAGTGAGACACGCGTGACGAGTGCGTCTTGCCGCCATCGGCGCTCAGCCGGATGAACGAGTTTTCACCGGTCATGAGGACGTCGCTAGGATCTACAGGTTGTTGGGCCATGCGTGTTCTCCTTGTGAGCCGTATGCGTTGTGCACATTGGTCGTCAGTCCGCGGTCGCGCCCGATGCCTTCACCACTTGCGCCCAGCGCGCAATCTCGCCCTTCAGGTACGCCGCGAATTCCTGCGGCGAATTGCCGACCACTTCGGTCGCCTGGCTGGCGAGGTATTCCCTTACTTCCTTCGAGTGCAGCACGCCCACTATGTCGCGGTTCAGCTTGTCGATGACCGACTTCGGCGTTCCCGCCGGCGCAAAGATGCCCCACCACGGTGTAACCACGAAGCCTTGGAGCCCGGACTCCAGCATCGTGGGCACATCGGGAAGCTCTGCGACACGCCGATCGCTCGTGACTGCAAGCGCCCGTAGCCGGCCGGCTTTGATTTGCGGAATCGCCGTCGTGAGATTGTCGAACATGAGTGCGATGCGTCCGCCGATGAGGTCAACCGCAGCCGTGGTCGAGCTCTTGTAAGGCACGTGTACCATGTCTATGCTGGCCATCGTCTTCAACAGCTCACCGGTCAGATGATTGCTGCTCCCCACGCTGTTCGAAGCGAACGTAAGTTGTCCCGGCTTCGACTTGGCCAGGGCGATGAGCTCGCCGAGATTCCTGGCCGGGGAGCTCGGGCTGACGAGCAGCACGTTCGAAACTCTCGCGACCATCGTTATGGGCGCGAAGTCTTTGATCGGGTCGAAGGGCAGATTCCTGAACAACGAGACGTTGATTGCGTGCGTGCTGGCATTCCCGAACGCGACGGTATACCCGTCAGCGGGCGCTTTTGCGGCGATCGCCATTCCGATGTTGCCGCTCGCGCCTGCCCGGTTGTCGACGACCAGCTGCTGCCCCCACTGAGTGGAGATGCGCTGCGCGATCGTCCGGGCCAGAACGTCAGTTATACCGCCCGGCGGGTAGGGCACGATGAAACGGACATGGCGATCGGGATACACCTCGCCCGCGTGCGTAACATCGACCGCGGCCCCGACTGCGATCACCGCACATGCCGACTGAAAAAACCGGCGAAACATCCAAAAGCGGGCGACGCGGGATATCATTGGATCTGCCCTTCCGGCAAGCGCATCTTTCATCAGCGCGGTGTTTTCTGGTGTGCGACGTGTGCCGACTGACGGCCGCGGTCATGCCCGAACCAGTACGGTTGCGCCACCCGCGCCGGGGTTGTCGCCGGCCCAGGCATACGTTCCCGCTCGACCTCCGCAAAGACTTCAGCGAGAAAGTCGAGAAAGACGCTGACGAGCTTCGAGCGTCTTTGTGCGCGCGCATATACCGCGTATATGGTGGGTGCCTCCACGCTTTGCCACTCCGTTAAAACCGGCACAAGCAGGCCGGAAGAAAAGTACCGGCCCGACGTCAGGTCAGTTACGCGCATTACACCGCATCCCGCTAACGCCGCCGCATCAAGCCAGCTGCGGTTATCGCTGAGCAGCCGTGTGCGAACGTCGACGCTGCAC
>DASRIK010000383.1:0-5361 GCA_035650035.1 Burkholderiales bacterium
CAGCCGGGCGTGGTAAAGATCCTGCTCCGCACGCTCGTCGGCACCCACGAGCCACACGCCGCGATCCTTCAATTCGCGCATCGAGCGTGCAAGATTGGTCACCGACAGATACGGCACGGTCTCGGCTGCGCCGCTCGCCACTTTCGACACGACAGGGGTGATCCCGACGGCCCGGTCTTTCGGCGCGATCACCGCATGGACGCCCATGGCATCGGCGACCCGCAAGCACGCGCCGAGGTTATGCGGGTCTGTGACCCCATCGAGGACAAGGAGGAGCGGCGGCTCCTGCAGCGCCTCGAGCACGTCCTCGATGTGCCCGGGCAGCGGCGTCACGTCGACCACGGCAGCGACGCCCTGATGGCGCGCATGGCGCGTTAATCCGTCGAGGCGTTTTTCGTCGACGCGCACGACGCGCGCACCGCGGCTCTCGGCGGCCTGGACGAGCTCGCGCGCACGGCGGTCTTCACGCGTCGCGTCGAGGTAAACCTCTTTCACCGACCCCGCATTCTGACGAAGCCGGCTCGTGACGGCGTGAAAGCCATGAATGACTCGCGTGTCGGACATCGCCTATGCGAGGACGAAGTCGATCTTCGTCGTGTCGAGGTCCACGCGCACGACCTTCACTCGCATGCGATCGCCCAGACGAAAGCGCTTCTTCGTGCGCTCACCCATGAGCTCGTGCTTGATCGGGTCGAAGTGATAGTAGTCCTTGCCAAGCTCCGAGATGTGCAGCAAGCCTTCGATGTACAGGTCGTCGAGCGCGACGAATGCGCCGAAGCCCGTGACGGCGCTGATCGATCCCGTGAACGTCTCACCGATCTTGTCCCGCATGTAGTAACACTTCAGCCAGTTCACGACGTCCCGCGTCGCTTCGTCCGCGCGACGCTCCGTCATGGAGCAGTGCGCACCCAGCGCGTGCCAGTCTCCAGGCTTGTAACGCCGGCGCCTGAGTGCTGCCTTGATGGCACGATGCACGAGCAGGTCCGGATAGCGGCGAATCGGCGAAGTAAAGTGCGTGTACGATTCGTAGGCAAGCCCGAAATGACCGACGTTGTCCGGGCTGTAAACCGCCTGCTGTAACGAGCGCAGCATGACCGTCTGGATGAGCTGGGCGTCGGGCCGGCTTTTGACGCGTTCGAGCAGCTTTGCGTAGTCCTTCGCGCTCGGACTGTCGCCGCCGGAAAGCGTCAAGCCGAAGCTTTTCAGAAACTCGCGTAACGCCGTGAGTTTTTCCGGCGTGGGCCCTTCGTGGATGCGATAGAGCATCGGCTGTTTACGCTCGCTCAGATAATCCGATGCGCAAACATTCGCCGCAAGCATGCATTCTTCGATTACCCGATGCGCATCGTTCCTGCGTACGGGCACGATCCGCTCGATCTTGCCTTTGTCATCGAAGATGATCTGCGTTTCCACGGTCTCGAAATCGATGGCGCCGCGGAGTTGACGCGATTTCACGAGCAACTTGAACACCCGATAGAGATTCTGCAGCAGGGGCACGAGCTTGGGCCTCTGCTGCGCGAGCTCTCCGTCCGGATCTTCGATGATCTGACCGACTAACGTATAGGTGAGCCGCGCGTGCGAGAGCATCACTGCGGGATAGAACTTGTACGCGGTGATCTCCCCGTCAGCCGAAATGCGCATGTCGCACGCGACGCAGAGCCGCTCGACGTCAGGGTTGAGCGAGCAGAGATCGTTCGACAGCCGCTCGGGCAACATGGGGATCACGCGCCGCGGAAAATACACGGAGTTGCCTCGTGCCTGCGCTTCGCGGTCGAGGGCGTCGCCATGCGCGACGTAGTGGCTTACGTCGGCGATCGCAACGACGAGACGATAGCCGCCTTTCCCGCGACCCCGTGCGCCAGGTACGGGCTCGCAGTACACGGCATCGTCGAAATCCCTGGCCGTCTCGCCATCGATCGTGACGAGCGGAAGGTCGCGGATGTCCACGCGGCCCTCGCGGTCTGCGTCGGTGACGCTGGCCGGGAAGAGCTCGCACTGTCTTTCGACCCCACGGGAAAAGACGTGAGGCAGATCGTGCTTGCGGAGGGCAATCTCGATCTCCATGCCGGGATCGGCGTAATTACCGAGGACCTCCACGACACGGCCGACCGGCTGCACGTGCTTCCCGGGCTGCACGACGATTTCGATCGTGACGACCTGTCCCGCGACGGCTCCGGAAGTCTCCCCGGGCGGAATCAGGAAATCGCGTGTGATGCGCCTGTTCTCGGGGACCACGAAGAGCAGGCCATGCTCGTTTCGCAAACGGCCGACGATGCGGCGTTGCGCCCGTTCGAGCACTTCAACGATCTTGCCCTCCTGCCGGCCTCTGCGATCGATGCTCGTGACGCGTGACATCACGCGGTCGCCATGCAACACCTTCTGCATTTCGCTGAAGCTCAAGAACAGGTCCGAGCCGCCTTCGTCGCGAACGACGAAGCCGTAGCCGTCGGGGTGGCCCTGCACCATGCCGCGTATCAGGTCGAGCTTGGACGTAACGCAGATCGCGTTACGGCGGTTGCGGATGATCTCGCCGTCACGTTCCATGGCGGCGAGCCGGCGCTGAAACGCGCTTCTTTCGCTGCGCTTTACCTCGAGCAGGTCGGCCAGCTCGTCTTCGGGTACCGGCACGCCCTGCTCGTGCAGCACTTCGAGGATGTACTCGCGACTCGGCAGAGGCTCGTCGTAGCGTGTGCGTTCGCGCTCGTACTGAGGATCACGCGTGCTGCGACCCGTTTTCGTCGCCGTTCGGCGCACGCGCCGCGATGGTCCCGCTCTTCTCTGGCCGTTCATAGGGACTTATTTAGAGGTTCCATCGGTAAACGCGTTCGGTTAAAATCCGGCTCGCGCCGAGGTGGCGGAATTGGTAGACGCACTAGGTTCAGGTCCTAGCGGTGGCAACACCGTGGGGGTTCGAGTCCCTTCCTCGGCACCACTCACTCGAACGGATGGCGCATGACAATCGTCTGATCGCGATCCGCACCGGTCGAGATCAGGTCGATCGGCACGCCGCAGATCGCCTCGATCCGCTCCAGGTACTTCTGCGCCGTCGCCGGCAGTTCCTCGAATCGCGTCAGCCCTACGGTGCTTTCGCTCCAGCCTGGCAGCGATTCGTACACGGGCTCGCACTCCGCGAGCATCTCCGCTCCGAAGGGGAGGATGTCGCTGTGCACGCCGTGGCAGCGATAGCCGATCCCCAGCCGGACTTCCTCCATGCCGTCGAGCACGTCGAGCTTCGTCACGCACAGACCCGACACGCCGTTGATCTGGAGCGAGCGCTTGAGCGCCGCCGCGTCGAACCATCCGCAGCGGCGCGCGCGCCCCGTCGTGGCGCCAAACTCATTGCCTCGGCTTGCAAGGTGCTTGCCCGCGTCGTCCTCGAGCTCGGTCGGGAACGGTCCCGAACCCACACGTGTCGTGTACGCCTTCGTAATGCCGAGCACGTAGTGAAGCACGCCCGGGCCTATGCCCGATCCGGCGGCGGCGGCACCTGCCACGCAGTTGCTCGAGGTCACATAGGGATAGGTGCCATGGTCGACGTCGAGGAGCGTACCCTGCGCGCCTTCGAAGAGAAGGTTCCTGCCTGCTTCCTGCGCTTCGAACAGCAGCCGCGGCACATCGGCGACCATGGGTTTTATGCGATCTGCGAGCGCGAGCGTCCGGTCGAGCGTTTCGTGGAAGTCGACGGTCGCGACCCGAAAATAATTCTTGAGGACGAAATTGTGATAGTCGAGCAGTTCACCGAGCTTCGCTGCGAAGCGCTCCCGATGAAAAAGATCCTGCAGCCGGATGGCGCGGCGCGCGACCTTGTCTTCGTACGCGGGTCCGATGCCGCGGCCTGTCGTGCCGATCTTGCCCGCGCCTTTTGCGGCTTCGCGCGCATGGTCGAGCGCCGTGTGGTGCGGCAGGATGAGCGGACACGCCTCGCTGATCTTCAGCCGTGAGGCGACGTCGATGCCCGCCGCCTCCAGGGTGTCGACTTCCTCCAGCAGCGCCTGCGGTGAAAGCACCACGCCGTTGCCGATATAGCACGCGACTTTGTCGCGCAGAATGCCCGATGGAATGAGATGCAGAACCGTCTTGCGCCCGCCGATCACGAGCGTGTGGCCCGCGTTGTGCCCGCCCTGGAAGCGCACGACACCCAGGGCGTGGTCGGTAAGCCAGTCGACGATCTTGCCTTTGCCTTCGTCGCCCCACTGCGTGCCGACGACCACTACGTTCTTGCCCATGTCTCAACCTTTTATCACGCGAAAACGCATATCACCGCCTAGCCTCGCGTCGACTTGCGGGCTCGAGTTTCTCGATCACCCATTTTCCCGTGCGGCGCGCTAGCTTGCGATCGCAGTCCACTTCGCCGTGCGCACGCTCGTGTCCTGGAAGCTCCACCACGACGCGCGTGCCGCCGCGTCGCAAAGCGGCGATACGCCGTTGCAGCGCCGTGTCGTCCGGTGCGTATGGCGCCAGCACACCGGCTCGCAAAGATTCCGGCGGCTGCAGCGCGGCAAGCTCCCGGAGGTCCGCGCTGAAACCTGTCGCCGGTCTGGCACGTCCGAACGCTTTCCCGACTTCGTCGTAGCGTCCGCCGCGACCGATCGCATAGGCCTGACCTTCGAGATAGGCCGCGAACACGACACCACTGTGGTAGCGATAGCCGCGAAGCTCCGCGAGGTCGAAGCAGCGTATGCGTGCAACGTCGCGCAATCCGTCCGAAAGCGCCTGCAGATCGCGAAGTGCCTGTCCGATCTCGTCAAGCGCCGGGAGCCGCCGTGCGGCCTCCTTCAGCACTTCAGTCCCACCGTAAAGCTCGGGAAGCGCAGTCATCGCCTCCCGTATGCGGCGCGGAATGCGTTGCGTGAGCTCGCTCACGGCAGGCAGGTCTTTCGCCTGAATCGCGCGAAAGAGCTCCGACTCGAGCTCGCCTTCGATGCGGCCGTGACGCACGAGACTGCGAAAGATCGCAACGTGACCGATGTCCAGGTATGCATCGCGCACGCCCGCCAGATCGAGAGCGCGCATCATGAGCCGCTGGATTTCGATGTCGCTTTCGATACCCGCGTGACCGTAGAGCTCGGCGCCGATCTGCAGGGGGTCGCGTGTGCGGTTCGTGCCATTGGGCAGCGTGTGCAGCACGGTTCCGGCGTAGCAGAGCCTCGTCACGCCGGTGCGGTTGAGAAGGTGCGCGTCGATGCGCGCGACCTGGGGTGTGATGTCGGCGCGTAGTCCCAGCGTGCGTCCGGAGATCTGGTCGACGAGCTTGAACGTCTGGAGGTCGAGATCGTGCCCGGTGCCCGTCAGCAGCGATTCGACGTACTCGAGCAGCGGCGGCATGACGAGCTCGTAATCTTTCGAGAAGAACAGATCGAG
>DASRIK010000384.1:0-6766 GCA_035650035.1 Burkholderiales bacterium
TTCGGGGACGTAGAGCGGAATGACGTGATCGCCCTTGCGGAGCGATTTGACGCCCGGACCTACATCGACGACGATGCCCGCCCCTTCGTGACCCAGAATGGATGGGAACAGACCTTCAGGGTCCGCACCGGACAGCGTGAACTCGTCGGTGTGGCAGATGCCCGTCGCCCTGATTTCCACCAACACTTCGCCTGCCCTGGGCCCGTCGAGATCGACGGTTTCAATCGTGAGCGGCACGCCCGCTTTGTGCGCAACGGCGGCTTTGACTTTCATGGAAACTCCATTGATTCTGAATCGGGCGATTACTATATAACAGCGACCGGAAGACGTAGGCTGCGCATCTTGCGCGCGGCGGACGGTGCGTCATCGACGCACCGTCCGAGCGTTCAGCTATGGACATGACTTATCGCGGACGCTTCGCGCCTTCGCCAACGGGCCCACTGCACTTCGGATCGCTCATCGCCGCCGTGGGAAGCTATCTCGAAGCGCGCGCGCATCGGGGCCACTGGCTCGTGCGCATCGAAGATCTCGATCCGCCACGCGTCGTGCGCGGTTCGGCCGATGACATCCTGAAAACGCTCGAGGCGTGCGGCATGGAGTGGGATGCGCACATCGTGCATCAGAGCACGCGCAGCGATGCATACCACGCCGCGCTTCACGAGCTTCGGCAACGCGGAAAAGTGTATGCGTGCGCGTGCAGTCGCCGCGAGATCGCCGACTCCGGCGTATCGGGTATCGAAGGCTACGTCTATCCGGGCACCTGCCGCGCGGGATTGCCGGGCGGGCGTGCGGCGCGCGCGTGGCGCGTTGACACCGAAGGCGCTGTCATCGCCTTTGACGATGGTGTGCAGGGATGCATCGAGCAGGACCTCGGCCGGGCTGTCGGGGATTTCGTGCTTTACCGGGCCGATCGCATCTACGCCTATCAGCTCGCGGTTGCCGTCGACGACGCGGAACAGGCCATCACGGACATCGTGCGGGGCGCCGACCTGCTCGATTCGACGCCGCGACAGATCCATTTGCAGCGGTTGCTCGGACTGCCGACGCCGCGCTACGCGCACCTGCCGGTCGCGGTGAACGACCGTGGCGAGAAGCTCTCGAAGCAGACGCGAGCGCAGCCCGTCGATGTCCGTCACGCCAGCGCCGCCCTGGCGCAAGCGCTGCGTTTTCTTGGACATGACGCGCCGCCGGCGCTCGAAAAATCCAGCGTGCGAGAGTTGTGGGAATGGGCGATGGCTAACTGGCGGCTCGATCGTGTCGCGCGTGTTCGATCGGCTCACGCCGCGAGCACTGCGTCGCCGCGCTGAAACGCGATCAGTGCCCCGGGCCTCATCTCCGTCCATGTCTCGTTGTCGGTCAGCGGCGTCGTCGCGATCACCGCAACCCTGTCGTCGGGCGTCGTGAGCGCAGTGAAATCCACAGTGACATCGTCGTCGATGAGATGCGCCTGCGCGAAAGGCGCATGACGCAGGATGTAGCAGAGCCTGTCCGCGCAATGCGCGATGAGGTACTCGCCATTGGACAGCAGGTAATTGAAACGGCCGCACTGGGCCAGCTCTCGCGTGAGCTCCTGCAGGAGTGCGAAGCATGCGTCGAGCGGCGGTTGTTCGTCCGGAAACCGCCGGCGCAGCGCTTCCAGCATGTAGCAGAACGCCCGCTCGCTGTCGGTCGTCCCCACCGGGCGATAGTAGCCCTCCAGCCTGGGCGTGAAATCGTCGAGCGTGCCGTTGTGGGCGAAGATCCAGTAGCGGCCCCATAGCTCGCGCACGAAGGGATGCGTGTTCTCGAGTGCCACCGCGCCTTTCGTCGCCTTGCGGATGTGAGCGATGACATTCATCGAGCGTATGGGATAGCCGCGCACGAGATCCGCGATCGGGGACGCAACAGCGGGTTTCGAATCGAGAAAAACCCGGCAGCCGACACCTTCGAAAAATGCGATGCCCCAGCCGTCGGCGTGGTGATCGGTGGATCCGCCGCGCCGGTGAAACCCCGCGAAAGAAAAGCAGATGTCCGTCGGGACGTTGCAGTTCATCCCAAGGAGCTGACACATAGGAAGGAACCTCTAAGGAACCTCTGAACAAGTCCCGCGCAGGCGCGACGGAGGCGCTGTGGGATGCAGTACGCGAGAAGGCACCCGGGTCATCGAATTACACCTCCGACAACGGGCCCAGGTGCCGCCACGGCTTGCAGCGCGTTACTGCCGTGGTACACAAAGAGACAACGCGGACGCGTTCCGAGTTCCACGGCTGGCCACGCCGGGCAAAGTGGAGTTTACGCCGGTGCCGGTCTCAGAGACTGCTCCACATCCACGGCGGCACGGCACGCCTGTCTTTCCACAGGCCACGTCTCTCCGATCGCGCTTCGCCCTCGAGCTGCCGCAGCCGGTCGTCGTTACGGTAGCGCGCGAAGAACCACGCCATCCCGCGACGCACCTGCTCCGCACTGACGTCGACATCGTTAAGCTTGCAGCGCGAGGCCGGTCTGCCGAACCTGTCGCGGCCGCGCTCCACACACTGCACGTTCCTGCCAAGTGCGAGCGCCGCGAGCGATTCGCGGGATTCGCCGCCGAAGGGTTGATTGAGCTCCGGCGCGTCGATATCGGAGAGTCGCACACTGACCCGCTCACGGCGCCCCTGCACCGTGATCGCGTCACCTTCCGGAACGTCAACGACGAAGCCATCGACCGGCGGTTCGCCGTCCGAAAAGACAAGATGCGGAATCAGAGCGAAATGCACCGCTCCCAGCAATGCACAGAGAAGACCCGATCTCATGCCGCCCGTACCCCCCGCAGGTATCGTGCAACCGCCGGCTCGTGACGCCCGGTGGCGAGGGGCAAATCCTAGGTGCGCGCGCGTGATGCCGCGTAGGCACTAAGTCGCAGCGAAGATCGCGGGGAAGCTCAGCGGCGCGTAGACGCGATGCCGAGCACGACATACGCCGCATAAGTGCACGCGGCGATCGTCATCGAGACGCTGCAGGCGATGCCGAATCCGGCGGCGGGGATGATGAAGAGAGGCAAATGTGCAGCGAGCGCTTCCGCGGACGCAATCCCGAGGAACGAGCCCGCGGCGATGAGCAGCCAGCGTCGCAGATAGGTGAGCAGGATCGGCCGCCGCGCCCGATTGTGACAAAGCGCCTGTTCCCGGCGCCACGCGGGCCCCCGAGAGGCGTCCATGAACAGCGCGAACGGATCCAGATAGAGCAGCAGCAGGCGTCGCAGCGGCAGTCGCGCGCGTCCTTCGCGCGTAAGCAGCGATTCGAGCTCTGCAGCGATGTCGTGCGTTGCCATCGGTATTTCTGTGCAGCAAGTCCCAGTCTTACTTTTGCCTATGTCAGCGCTGCAGAGGGAAAGTTGCTTTCGACGTGCGTCCGCGCTGTTCCCATCTCACTTCTCGGCAAGTTGAGCTTCACCTTTAATGCCCCTGTATGCGGTTTTCGTGCCGGCACGCCCGTGGGTCGAGACCACCACGCCGGCCGAAAGCGGAGCTTGCCGAGCCGCCCTACCCGGGCAGCGCCGCCAGGCGTTTGAACGCACGAACCTTCTCCATGCGATCGATTTTCGCGCCATTCAGCGCGACGCGCAGTACTTCAATCGTCCTATCGTACGTGACGCGATCCACCGGGTAGGGTGTGCCGTCCTTTCCGCCGTGTGCGAACGAATAACGGGCGGGGTCCCGGCGGCTCGCCTGCGCGCCGTAAATGAGCTCGGACGTGAGCGCGAGCGCCCGAAGCGTCTTCGCGCCGACTCCTTCCACCGCGAGCAGCGCTTCGAAATCCTCGGGCGCCGCTTCGTACGTGCGCAGGAGCACTTTCCGCAGGTATCTGGGATCGATGTCGCTCGTCGCCACCGCGTGCCGCCGTGGCATTTCGAGCAGCGGAAGGTGGTTGAGCGCCTGTAAGGTCACGTCGGGCTTCTCCGCGGCGAGCGTCGCCGCGGCGATTCTCACGTCCGCGCTGTCGTGGGCGACCAGATTCAGCGTAGCCGCGGACGCGTCGCAGCACACCGCCGCATGCGGCTCGTTGACATAGCTCTGAAGCCCGTCGGAAAGCCAGTGGTAGCGCCGGGCCATCGAAGTCTCACCGCTCATCCCCTGCTGCACGACGCACCACTCGCCTTTCACGGTGAATACGAACGAGTGATGGTAGAGCTGGTAGCCGTCCTGGACCGCGGAGTTGTCGACTTTCGCGGAGATGCGACTTGCATACACGAGCGGCTCGGGGTCGCGGCCGATACGCTCGCATGCAGTGGTGATCTCGTCGGGCGTTTTGCGCGACGTCGCGCCTTTCCCGCCGGCGACGAAGAGGCCAAGCTCGTTCTCGCTTCCACGCAGTCCCTCTTTCAGCGCGCCACACACGGTCGTGGTAAGCCCGCTCGAATGCCAGTCAAAGCCCAGCACACAGCCGAAAGCCTGGAACCAGTAGGGATCCGAAAGACGCCGCAGCACTTCGTCGCGACCGAACTCGGCGGCAATGAAAATCACGATCTCGCGCGACAACGGAACCATGCGCTCGAAAAGCCACCGCGGCGCTTTGCCGGTATGGAGAGGAAGATGCGCGAAGCCGGTGCGGGACATGTCTCGAGAATCAGTGTGCTTAACCCGCACATTTTATGCGAGCTCGTACCGGCGCCGCGTCTTCGCGCCTACTTGATCTGCTGCATGCGGCATTACAGAATTGCGCCGTCACACCAGGGGAATCGCGCTATGGTCCTGATGATCGTTGGCCTCGTTCTTTTCCTCGGCATCCACCTGTTGCCGATGGCGCCGGGACTGCGCGGCGTGGTTGCTGTCAGCATGGGCGACAAGGGGTACCGGGGCGTGTTCTCGGTCGTGTCCGCGGTGGGCCTTGGTTTGATCGTCGTCGGCTACCGAATGGCTCCGAACGGGGTGCCGCTCTTTACACCACTTCCGGCCGCGAGAGCGGCTGCCCCTGCCCTGGTGACGATCGCATTCGTGCTTTTCGCGGCCGCGAACATGCGCACTCACGTTCGAGCGGCCGTGAAGCACCCGATGCTGATCGGGCTCATGCTGTGGTCCGGCGTGCATCTGCTTGCAAATGGCGATCTTGCCGGCACGATTCTGTTCGGGAGCTTTTTCGTCTACTCGATACTCGATCTCGTGTCGGTCATCCGTCGCGGCGCGGTGAAGCTATTCGCCCCGACCTGGAAGCACGACGCGATCGCAGTCATTGCCGGACTCGTGGCGGCATGGCTGACCATACGCTTTCACGCTATTTCTTTCGGTGTGCCGGCGATCGCCTGAGATTCGTTGCGCAGTCGCCAGCCGCTTGACATACGTCAAGTCGTAGCGCGCGCCCGCCGCTAAGCTCAACCGCTGGCGCAATCCGGCCAGGCATGCCCGCCGAGGCCGCGTTAGCGCGTCGGAGGGAACCATGATAGCCCAGCGAGTCCGCGTGCCTGCAATCGACGATGGTCTGGCGAAAATCCGCACGCTCGACGCTACGTGCCGTACCGCGACGCCACCGGTTCCGCGCAGCGCGAAAATCGAATTGAGCTCCCGCTGCGATCTTGGATGCTTCTTCTGCGCTTCACATAAGCGACCGCGCACGGGCGGCGATATGTCGCAGGCAATGTACGCGCGGCTCGTTGACGAGCTCCGCATGGTCGGCGTGGAACAGCTCGGGCTTTTCTACATCGGCGAATCGATGCTGTGCGAATGGCTGCCCGAAGCGATCCGCTATGCGAAAGAGGTCGCTCACTTCCCGTACGTGTTTCTTACGACCAACGGCCTCAGCGCAACGCCCGATCGCCTCCGCGCATGCATGGCGGCAGGGCTGGACAGCATAAAGTTCGCGTTCAACTGGTCGGATGAACACCAGTTCCAGCGAGTAACCGGCGTCCCGGCAGTCGAGTACGACCGCGTGCTCGAGAACCTGAAATCAGCGCGCTGGATCCGCGACGATGTCGAGCACGAGACGGGGCATCGCTGCTCGCTTTATGCCTCGTCCCTGCTATATGACGGGGAGCAATCGCACCGCGTGCAGGAAATGCTGCAGGGAATCGAGAGATGCGTGGATCACCATTACTGGCTTCCGCTGTTCGGCCATTGCGGCTTACCGGGTCCGCAACCCGCCGGACGGCCGGTGCCTGTGAAAAACCTTCCGTGCTGGGGTCTCTTTACCGAAGCGCACATCACGGTGGATGGTAAGCTTTCCGCGTGCTCGCTCGACGCGTCGTCCCGCTTCCACATGGGCGATCTCGGCGAGATGTCGTTCATCGAGGCGTGGCACAGCTCTGCTTTTCAGACGCTCCGAAGCCGCCACCTCGACGGTAATGTAAAAGGCACGGCCTGCCAGTCGTGCATTGCCTACTGACGCCCATGACCATCACCGCCCGCATCGACAACGTCACACGGATACCGCCCGAATTCCTGAAGGCAAAGCTTCCCGCGCCCAAGAGCGTAAAGATCGAGATCTCTCCACGCTGCAACTACCGGTGCGGTTTCTGCGCGTTGCGCACCCGTGAATCCCAGCCAAAATGGGACATGGATTTCGAGCTGTTCAAGCGCGTAACGCGCGAGATGAGAGAGGCCGGCGTCCAGGAGATCGGTTGTTTCTACCTCGGCGAATCGTTCATGAACCCGCGGCTTCTCGTGGATTGCATCCGACACGTGAAGCAGGAGCTCGCGTTTCCCTATGTGTTCCTCACCTCGAACGCTTCCATGTCATTTGCCGAAGCGGTCGAAGAATGCATGAAGGCCGGCCTCGACTCGCTCAAATGGTCGGTAAATGCCGCCGACGAAAAGCA
>DASRIK010000385.1:0-4094 GCA_035650035.1 Burkholderiales bacterium
TCGACGGCGACGATGGTGACGGCGACGACGGCGACGGTGATGATGGCTCGGCGAATGACCGCGCAGCCGGAGCAGCGAAAGGCCGCCCACCGACGAAACGCTCAGGCAGCGCTCGAGGATCGCGAGGCCGCGGTAAATAGTGGTTGCCGGATGATCTGAATCCGGCCAGACAAAGGACGTGCTGGCGATCCTGGTTCCTGTCGAGGCGCGCTCACAGGCCGGTCGTGCACGGCCGTAGATCGCGCGAATAGCGGATATGAATCGGAGGGAATTTCTTCTCGCGGTGGCTGCGCTTGCCGTCGCCCCGGCGTATGCACAGACGCCGTTCCGAGCGGGCAGGCTGCCGCAGGTCGGAATATACATCACGAGCCCACCGGAAACTCTCCAACAGCATTACGTGAGGCTCTTCGTAGAAGAGATGGCCCAGCTCGGCTGGGTCGAAGGGAACACCGTCGTCTACGACCGCGCGTACGCGCGTCGAGATCTCCGTTGGCCCGATCACAGGGCTGAAATGAGCGCGATGGCAAAAGCGCTCGTCGAGCGCAAGCCGGACGTTATCTGGCTCGCGAGCAGCAGCAGCGCCAATGCCATGCTGGATGTGACTCGCACTGTCCCGATCGTGGGCAGCGCAGTGAGTGAAGTGGTCGAGCGTGGATTCGCGAAAAGCATTGCGCGTCCCGGCGGCAACTTCACGGGCATCAGCAACTTTGCGTGGGAGCTTGGCGCGAAGCGTTTTCAGCTGTTGCATGAAATGCTCCCGAAGTTGACTCGAGTTGCCGTGTTGATGCATCCGAAGAACGACAACACGCTTCGCGAGCTGAAGGTGATCGAAGCGGCGGCGGCGCGCGCGCATGTCACTGTCGTGCGTGCAACAATGGAACGCGAGGACCAGCTCGATGGAGCTTTCGACGACATTGCCCGGAATCGCGCCGAAGCAGTGCTCATTGCACACCTGCCGCTTTACCAGAACATGCGGAAGGCCATTCTCAAGCGCGCGGCGGATCAGCGCATCCCGATCGTGGGCCATCGCACTTTCTTTGCGGAAGATGGCGCCCTGATGGCATACAGCACCGTGCTGGACGAGCAGATGCGTCGTTCCGCCCATTTGGTCGACAAAATACTGAAAGGCGCGAACCCTGGAGATATCCCCGTCGAGCAGCCAACCAAATTCGAGCTCGTCATCAACCGCAGGACGGCGAAGGCGCTGGGGCTCACGGTGCCGCAGCGGCTCCTGATTCAGGCCGACAGGATCATCGACTGACCGCGGCAACGCTGCCGCACAGTCCCCTGTTCATGCGTTAGGCCATTCGGGTAGTTCGGACTGGACACGATCTGCAGTATCGTGGCTTTCGCGCGTGCCGTGCTTCTCACGCCCGGAAAGCTGCGGCCGCGGCAGTGCCGCCGATCTGGTGAGCGTCGCCAAAGGTAAAACCGAACCAGAATATGCGACTACACAAAAAAGCAGCGAAGACGAACCGGGGCTACGAGGCGCCGCGAGTCATACGTTCCGTCAAACTGGCTCTGCAAGGCGTGCGGCCACCTGCTCGTAAGCAAGCGGCGCAGCACAGAACGGTCCCGGACCTTCCGCAACCGCTCAGCCGTCGCGAGCGCCTGCAGATAGTCGATCAGGGCCTGCGCATCCTGCGAGACACGTACGCTCACCTGCGTATGAAGCAGGCGATGCATGCGATCGACCCGATCGGTCGCCTCGAGTTGCTGCGGCGTGCCGTGCCGAAAAGCGAGGAAAGCCGGTTCGACGACGAACAGTTCCATCGGGAGATGCTGGACATCTTTTTCTCCCTGCGCGACCGGCATACGGTGTATACGCTGCCCGATTACTGGGGAGGACGCATTGCCTTCCTGCCGTTCATGGTCGAGGAGATAACCGAGCGATCGGCACGCAAGTACATCGTCTCGAAGATACTGAACCACGCAAGAAGCTCGAGCTTCGCCGAAGGTGTCGAGATCGTTTCCTGGAACGGCGTACCCATCGAGCAGGCGGTGTGGAGCTACGCTCAGCGGCACGCGGGCAGCAATCTCGACGCGCGCCGTGCCATGGGTCTTCTGAACCTTACCCTCCGCGCCCTTCAATTCGATCCTCCGCCCGATGAGCGCTGGGTCGTGGTGGAGTACCGGCTCGGCGGTCGGCGTGGAAAGCTTCAATCGCGCAAATTCGACTGGAAGATCGGGGACGATCCGTGGCCGAGCGCCAGGCGGCCTCGCGCACACGATGGGGCGCTCGCGAACGACGCCAAACTCGCCACGGTACAGAATGCGAGGCTTGCGATGTACGGCGGGAAACCGAAAGCGCGGCGGGCAGGCCGGCCGGTGACGCGATCAGTGCGCGGTGTCAGCTTCACCGAAATGAAGACGACGTCGTGGCGCATCTTCAGGGCGCGTACTTACAGGACGCCCGACGGCACCTTCGGGTACATCCGCATATGGAAGTTCAACGATCTCGGAGAAAAGCAGTTCCTGCAGGAGTTCATAGATCTTCTCAAACGGATGCCGGGTGAGGGCCTGATCATCGACATACGCGGAAACCCGGGCGGAAAGATCAACCTGGCGGAAGTCATTCTGCAAACGCTCACGCCGGCTCGTATCTATCCCGAGACGTTCCAGTTCCGCAACACGCCGCTCACCCTCGACATCTGCGTCAAGGCGCCCGAAAGCGAAGGGCTCGCACCCTGGAAGGAATCGATCGAAGAGGGACTCGCCACGGGAGCAATTTACTCAGCCGCTTTTCCGAAGTCGAACGAGAAGCGATGCAACTCGATCCCGCAGCAGTACTTCGGGCCCGCGGTGCTCATCACCGATGCGTTGACCTACAGCGCAGGTGACATTTTCGCGGCTGGTTTCCAGGACCACAAGATCGGGCCGGTACTCGGCACTCACGATACGACGGGCGCAGGCGGAGCCAATCGCTGGAATTACGACAAATTGCTGAGTCTGAACCTTCGCGGCGAGCCGTTTCGCCTGCTGCCTGGAGGCGCCGGCTTCCACGTCGCAGTGCGTCGCTCGCTCCGTGTGCTCGGGAAGAACGGTGCGATCCTCGAGGATTTCGGAGTGAAAGCCGACAGGCGTCACTACATGACGCGTGACGATGTCCTGAACGACAACGTCGATCTCATTCGCAAAGCCGGAGAGCTGCTCAGGAAACGACGTGCACCGTTCGATCTGGAGATTCGAAGGATGCAGCAAGCGCCGTGATTCACAAAAGCATGCGAAAGTGTGACGTAGTAAGTGCGGCATAAGCAAAGCCCAAGCTGATCTCTGGAGACTTCCGAGGCTTGGCTATAATGCAAGCCCGCTGTCATGTAAGGAGATTGATGCATGAAGCCTTCGCGTTTCTTCCCGATTTGTCTATCGCTCGCTGCGACCATGTTCGCGATCGCACCCGCGGTTGCTCAGGATGCGAACGCCGGACGGAATCTCGCGGCGACCTGCTTCACGTGCCATGGCACGAATGGCAACAGCGTCGGCGGCATTCCGCCGAGTCTCGCCGGCCGCGACAGCGGGGAGGTTTTTCAGGCAATGAAGGAATTCCAGTCGGGAAAACGTCCAGCCACTGTGATGCATCAGCAGGCGCGCGGCTACAACGACGCCCAGTTGAAGCTCATCGCTGCCTATTTCGCTTCCATCAAACCCGCTGCCGCGCGGCTGCCCGCGAAGCCGTAAGGAGCTCATATGACCATTACCCGACGTGAATTCCTGAGGTGGCTCTCGATTGGCGCGAGCACGACCGCGCTTCCGGGATGCGAGACGCCCGACTCCATGCGGGATGTTTCTCCGGGAAGCGCTCGCGTAGTGGTGATCGGCGGCGGCTTCGGCGGCGCGACCGCGGCAAAGTACGTGAAGATGTGGTCGCCGGATATCGACGTCGTCCTCGTCGAGCGTAACGCCGAGTTCATTTCGTGCCCGATCAGCAATCTCGTGCTCGCCGGCAATACCACAATGCAGGAGATCACGATGGGATACGCCGCCCTGCGTGCAAGAGGTGTGCGCATCGTGCGCGACGAGGCGGTTGCGATCGACCCTGCGAAGCGCACGGTGCAGCTCGCGCGTGGCAACGCCCTCTCCTACGATCGCCTAAT
>DASRIK010000386.1:0-4451 GCA_035650035.1 Burkholderiales bacterium
GATTGTTGACCTGATGAAAAAAAAAGTCGATGTCGCGATCAACGTGTATGGCAAGCCGTTGCAGACCGCGGTCACGTTGTTTTCGCTGATGAAGCATTCGGGCCGGCACATCGACAGGATTTTTTTCATCCAGGAGAAGAAGCAGCCCCCCGACACGAACTTCGATCTGATTTTCGATATGCTGGGGAATCATCTCGTACTGCACGTTCCCCGCTACTTCCTGTGGACGTACCCGCTCAAGCTTCTTCGCCCGCTGCTCAGGGTAAGAAGCTTCCGGCAATCACTGAGATACCAGTACGCGTGGGAGACTACGGACAAGAAGTATCTGTTCATCACGCACAACGATGTTCTCTATCACGACGACGTGGTCGGTCACTTCCTCGACAACATCGGTGAGCACATCGCTGTCGGTCAGGTCGGCATGTGCTGGAGCTGTTCCGCGAGCACGGCCGGGCTCTGCTCAGGGGACCGCTACCTCGCGTTCCGCCCGTCTACCGCCGAATACGCCGATCTCGTAAAAGGATTTCCCGAGAAGCGCGCGAATATCCATAAGCGGTTCGCGCACAAGACGAGCGCCTGGCCGCTTCCCGAGTGCCGGCTGAACGAATGGGCCTGCATGATCAATCTCGAGCTCGCGCGTCCGCTCACGATGCCGGAGGGCGACATTCTGCCGTTCGGGGCGATGATGCTCGACATCGGGACCGAATGGTTTTTCCAGGTGCATCAGCGGGGTCATACGGTCAAGCACGTGGAGCTGAGCGGCTACGCCCACCACGCCTGGACCACGAGTGATGCATCCGGGCATCGCGCTCTCCTCGACCGCGATGCCTACGACCATGGCGAGGAAGCGGCGCGCAGGATGCTGGACGCTCAAACCCATTTCCAGCCGTTTTTTCTGTAGAACCTGAAGGCGGCGGCGATGAACATTCTCACGTGGTTGAAGCCTTTGCGGGCGGCATTGCCGCCGTAATGGACGATGTGCACCGATGGCACGTATGCTACGCGGGAGATTTTCGCCGCTCGCAAGGTGAGATCGAAATCTTCGAAGTAGAGAAAGAAGCGCGTATCGAAGCCCCCCAGCTGTTTGAGCACCGACGTGCGGAAGAACATAAACGAGCCGCTCACGACGGGTGGATCCCACAAGACCGTTTCGCGCACGAGGTCGCGCAACTCGTAGCGCTCGAGACGCTTCCCGAACCGCCGCCTCAACCAGCCGGGCGCGAATCCGCGCAGGAAGAAGTCCAGCACGGCGGGATACCGTTTGCACAAGAATTGCTGCCTGCCCTGCCCGTCGTACACCGCGGGTGCGAGCAGCCCGCATTCGGGATGCGCTTCCATGAAACGCAGCGCTTCCGTGAGCGAGTCTGCGGCAAGCTTGACGTCGGCGTTCAGGACGAGGTGGTAGTCGCTGTCCGTCTGATGCAACGCGAGGTTGTGGCCCGCGCCGAATCCGATGTTGCCGTGTCCGGAATGCAGCTCCACGGGTGCGTCGTCATGCCGCGCTACGAAATCCCTGACCGCGTGATCGTCCGACTCGGCATTGTCGACGAGGATCAGCTTGAAACCGTCACAAGCGCCCGCAGCGGCGGCTCGCTCCGCCGCCACGACGAGGCTACCCCAGAGCTCCTCGAGCAAAGGCTGCGCGGTGTGATACGTGACTATTGAGATGCTTAGAAATACCATCTGGGCACACGTTCAGCATGAAGCATTGTCAGGAGTACCATGAACCCTCACGCCGCGCAACGCGCAACCCTCTTCGCGATGGTTGCCAGCCTCTGGCGCAATCGCCGGCTCATCGCGCAGATGGTCCGCCGCGAAGTCGTGGGACGTTATCGCGGATCCATGTTCGGTCTGGCGTGGTCGTTCTTCAACCCGATCGTCATGCTCGCGATCTATACCTTCGTTTTCTCCGAAGTGTTCAAGATGCGTTGGGGCGTCGGTGAGGACGAAAGCAAAGCGCAATTCGCCGTGGTGCTTTTTGCGGGCATCATCGTTCACGGGCTTTTTGCGGAAGTGCTGGCGCGCGCACCCGCCGCCATTCTCGTGAACGTCAATTACGTCAAGAAAGTCGTGTTTCCAATCGAGATCCTGCCCGTGATCGCGGTCGGCACGGCACTGTTCCACAGCATCGTGAGCGTCGGCGTGCTCGTGGCGGCATTCGTGCTTTTCAACGGGTACCTCCACTGGACAGCGCTTTTCGCGCCGCTCGTGCTGCTTCCGCTCGTCATCCTGACGATGGGCGTCGCCTGGATGCTTGCGGCTTTCTCCGTGTTCCTGCGCGATGTGGGCCACACCATCGGAATAATCACGATGGCGTTGATGTTCCTATCGCCCGTGTTCTATCCCGTGACAGCCCTGCCGGAGAACCTGCGGCCCTGGCTCATGGTGAATCCGCTGACGTTCATCATAGAACAAGCGCGGGAAGTGCTGATCTGGGGCCATCTTCCGAACTGGTCCGGTCTCGGTCTCTATACCCTCGCTGCGATCCTGGTTTGCTGGGCCGGCTTCGCATGGTTCCAGAAAACACGAACAGGCTTCGCCGATGTCCTCTGATCCGGGGTCGCTCGTTCTCGTGACGGGAGCGACGGGGCTAGTCGGGCGCGCGCTGTGTCGAGCGCTTCAAGGGGCCGGATACCGCGTGCGGCGCGCGCTGCGAACGCGCTCGTTCGCAGGGCCGGATGACGTCGTCGTCGGAGACATCGACCACGAGACTGATTGGGCCAACGCGCTCGCCGGCGTGAAATACGTCGTGCATCTCGCCGCACGGACGCATGTTCTCGAAAAACCCGACGCGCATGCCGTCGCCGAGTACGAGCGCGTCAACGTGGAGGGTACCCGCCGCCTTGCCGAACAGGCGGCAGCGGTCGGCGTGCGACGGTTCGTTTTTTTGAGCTCCGTAAAAGTAAATGGCGAAGCGACGACCGACCGCGGGTTTCGGGAGACCGACTCCCCGTGTCCGGAAGATCCCTACGGGCGTACCAAGCAGGAAGCCGAGGAGCTGCTCTTTCGGCTTGCATGCGAAAGCCCGATGGAAGTCGTCGTGCTCAGGTCACCCCTGGTTTACGGTCCCGGCGTGAAAGGCAATTTCGAGCGGCTCATGCGCTACGTCGCGGCCCGTGTCCCGCTGCCCCTCGGTTCCGTCGATAACCGGCGCAGCCTGATTTACGTCGGGAACCTCGCCGATGCCATCATCGCCTGCGTGGAGCGGCCACAAGCCAGGGGACGTGTGTACCTCGTCAGCGACGGCGAAGACATGTCCACACCGGATCTCATCCGGGCGGTCGGCCACGCTCTGCACGTGCAGCCATTCATCGTGCGCTGTCCCGTGCGCTGGCTCGCGCTCCTGGCGCGATCTGCGGGGCGATCCGCGGAGCTCGCGCGTCTCACCAACTCGCTGGCTGTCGACATGACACGAATACAACATGAGCTCGGCTGGACGCCGCCCTACAGCGCCGCCGAAGGCCTCAGGGTAACTGCAGAGTGGTATCATTCGCGCGTGGACGACAGGGCACGTGCAGAAGAAGCACATCGTGCGTTATGAGGCCTGCACACCGCTGCTGTCGTTTGCAGCCGCACTGGTCGTCCTCGGGTGGCTCGTGCGAAGCCGCTGGGCCCGGCTCGCGTTGGATCACCCCGGCCGTCGATCGCTCCACCACGTGCCCATACCCCGAGTAGGCGGAATCGGTGTCCTCGCAGGCGTCGCGATCGCCTTTACGGCCGCCGGCGCCGATACGGTTTCCCGGCTGCTGCCCGGTTTGCTGCTGGTGGCCGCGGTGTCTTTGGCCGATGATCTGCGGGGTATGAGGGTGGGCGTACGTTTCGCCGTCCATCTCGCCGCGGCGGGTACGCTCGCCGCTGGTGCGGTCTATTCCGCGTTCGGGTTGGGCGCAACGCTACTGGTAATGCTGGCTGCCGCTTGGATGATCAATCTGTATAACTTCATGGATGGCTCCGACGGCCTGGCAGGTGGCATGGCGCTTTTCGGCTTCTCTTTCTACGGTCTCGCTGCCTGGCTCGCAGACGGTGAGGCATTTGCGCTGCTCAACTTCGGCATCGCGGCGGCCGCTGCTGCTTTCCTGTTCTTCAACTTCCACCCGGCGCGCGTATTCCTCGGAGACGTCGGTTCAGTGCCGCTCGGGTTTCTCGCCGCAGCGACGGGGCTGATCGGCTGGGAGCGCCAGTTCTGGCCGTGGTGGTTTCCCCTGCTCGTCTTCTCCCCTTTCATCGTCGACTCGAGCGTGACGCTCGTGCGACGGCTGCTCCGGCGCGAGCGCGTATGGCAGGGACATCTCGATCACTACTACCAGAGGCTTATCCGCATGGGATGGGGCCACCGGAACACAGCGCTTGCCGAGTATGCGCTGATGTTCGTTTGCGGGATCACGGCCCTCGCCGCACTTTCCGCCGGACACACCGGGCAGATCGTCGTGCTCGCCGCGTTCGTCCTTGCT
>DASRIK010000387.1:0-3962 GCA_035650035.1 Burkholderiales bacterium
CGAGACGCTGGTGTTCAGCGGCGATCGCGTTGTGCGCGACGAGGACGGATACCTCTATTTCGTCGCACGAGGCGACGAAATGATCAAGACGAAAGGCTTCAGGGTCAGTCCCACGGAAGTAGAGGCCGAAGTCACCCGTCACGAGAACATTGTCGATGCGGTGGCGTTCGCAGTACCCAACATTGCAGTCGGCGAGGACATCGCCTGCGCTTACACCACGGTCGATGGCAAGCCACTGCCCGAACACACACTCACGCTTTATCTCAAAACTAACCTGCCCAGCCATATGGTGCCGGCGTACCTGCTTCATTTCGACGCGTTTCCCATTACAGGCAATGCCGGAAAGCTCGATCGTAAAACCATCAAGCAGGCGGCTTTCGAGCGCCTCGGGCTGGCCGAATCCCCTCGCGAGCGCCTCGCCTCGTGAGCAAGGCACGAGTCGTCATCGGTGTGATCGGCGACGACATTCACGTCGTCGGCAATCGCATCATGCAGCTCGCGCTGGAGGAGTCCGGATTTCAGGTGTACAACCTGCGTACGCGTAATCGGCCGGAGCATTTCTGCGAGGCCGCCCTCGAGACAAACGCGCATGCCGTATTCGTCTCTTCGCTCAATGGCGAAGGCGAGTACTGGTGCAGTGACTTTCGGCGGCGCTTTGACGAAGCCGGCCTCACCGGGATACTGCTGTATGTAGGTGGCAACGTCGTAGTGGGCAACCGGCCGGCGGCCGAGGTGGAGAGCCTGTTCAAACAGTTCGGTTTCAACCGCGTCTACCACCATAAGCCGGATATCAGCGTCGCTATCGGCGACTTGCACGAGGATTTGAGAAATGGCGCGACCCAGCCATAACGCGGCGCTGAGCGGGATCGAGGAATACCGGCGACAAGTGCTTTCGCACCCCCTCGCCCGCGGCATGTCACCGCTCGAAGCGCTCGACCATTTCAAAAGCGTGCCGGCCGAGAGGTTTCCTTGCGTAGCGTACGCGCAACGCCAAGGCGTGCCGTGCACACAACCGCGTGGCGGCTTTCCCCTGTTCGAGGCCCAGCGCCGTCTCACTCAGCAGCTGAGCGATGCGGGCGCCGATTTCATACCGCTGACGGTCGATAGCTACACCCGGCACAATCAATACGAGACCGCGACACAGCTCCTCAAGCGCAGTGAGGAGGAAGGCCAGAACTATCTGAATGGCTATCCGCTCGTCAGTCACGGCCATGAACTTACTCGGGAGCTTTATCGGGGCCTTAGGAAGCCGGTCAGCCTGCGTCACGGTACTCCGGACGCCCGGCTGCTCGCAGAAGTCGCTCTCGCTTCGGGTATTGCAGAAATCGAGGGCGGCGGAATCTGCTATACGCTGCCGTATTCCGAGGGTTTTCCGCTGGACCGCTGCCTACTCTACTGGCAGTACGTGGACCGTATCTGCGCCCTGACGTCTACGAAGGACCTGCCGATCCATCGCGAGAGCTTCGGACCGCTCACGGCTACGCTCGTGCCACCCGCGATTGCCATTGCGATCGAAATCATCGAAGCGCTACTTGCCGCAGAACAGGGCGTTACTTCGTTCGCGGTGAGTTTCGGGCAAACAGGTTCGATGGTGCAGGACCTGGCAACGGCCAAGGTCCTGAGATCGCTCACGCGGCGCTACCTCGTTGAATGCGGGTTCGACTCGGTCGAAACCTATCTCGTATATCACCAGTGGATGGGCCAGTTTCCACCGCAACGGGAAAAAGCCGCGGCCCTCATTGCGGGCGCCAGTGTCATCGCAAGCATGATCTCCGCGGATAAGGTCGTCGTGAAAACAGTAGACGAAGCGCTGGGCGTGCCGCGCGCGGAGATCAACGCCGAAGCCGTGGACACTGTCCGCTACGTGCTGCGCATCTGCGGATGCCTGGAAACGGTCACGTCGCCTCTGGTGGAACGTGAAGCCGCACTGATCGAATCGGAGGTTTGCTCAATACTGGACGCCGTGTTCGAGCTGCCGGGTCAGGCTTTCTGGCAAAGTGTCTTTCGCGCCTTCCAGCTCGGGTATATCGATGTCCCGTTCTCACCGCACGCGGACAACGCGAACAGGCTGATTTCGATGCGGGACGCGAATGGATCGATCCGCATCGTCGAGCCCGGCGCGGTGCCCGTATCCGATGACGACGCGCGAGAGGAGCGAGCGCTGCTCGAGACCAGAAAAGATCGCGCAGAGAAGACCTATCTGCAGCTACTCTCCGACATCAACATGATGGTGTAGGGCGCCGTGGACCAGAACGTAAAATTGCTGGATATAGCTGGAACGCGGCTCGCCGTGGACATCGGCTCGACCGTCGTAAAGGTCGCGCGTGTCCGGCCGAGTGGCGAGCTGGTGGCGCAGCAGTTCTATTCGCGGGACTTCGAGGCAGGCATCGCGCGGCAGGTGGAGGCGATCCTCGATCGGCTATATGCCGAGGAAGGATACGACGACGTTCTCGTGTGCTCGTCGGCCAACGGCGGACTTCGTGTGGGGATCGTTTGTCTGACGCCACATTTCAGCGGCGCGGCGCTCCGCAATCAGGTCCTTCTTGCCGGCGCAAACCCCGTTTTTCTGCACGGTTTCGACGAGGATAGCGGTTACGCGAGTTACGTCGATGTGCTCCTCGTCGCGGGAGGTATCGACTGCGAGGATGCAGCACCGCTCGGGCAGCGTCTGAAGCGCTTCAGGCCGGACCGCTATCGCTATGGTGCGCTCGTTTACGCGGGTAACAAATACCTGGCCGACTCATTCAAGTCGTTATTTCCGCAGGCGACCATCGTCCCTAATCCGCTCGCCGACGGGCTGTCAGGCCGCACTGCAAGCGTATTCGAAGCGCTGCGGCGCGCCTATCTCGACGACCTCGTGCACAAGGAGGGCGTGAGCGAGCTTCGCGCCAATCTGTCGAGGGGCGTCCGCCCGACACCGGAAGTCGTCAACCGCGGCTTCCATCGTGCAATCCTGAACGGCTCGTCTGTCCGTGTCGTCGGAGCTTGCGTGCTGCTCGACATCGGCGGCGCCACCACGGACCTGCACTACACTGTGGAGCTCGTCCGCGACGAAAGTGAGGAGAAGCCGCTCCCCGGCTCTTCCGTCGCTCGCTACGTCTTCACCGATCTCGGCATCGTCGCATCGCGTGACAGCCTGCTCCTGCAGATGCGCACGCATCCGCGCCTCTATGATTTCCTGCAGACCGTCCACCGCGGCGAGACGCGCGAAATTTATCGCCTTCTGCGCGAAGGCGAACACGAGCCAAGTCCGGAGCTCCTGTCGTACGGCTGCCTTTTCCTCGCACTCGACCGTTTCGCACAGGGCCGCGGTCCCGGGTTGCCGAGCGCGGATCTCAGCCGGCTAGCGCAGATCATCTTGACCGGCGGTGCGGCGCAGGCGCTCAGCGAGGAGACCGTCGCTCGCGTCGTCGAGCTGGTGTTGCCGGGCGGCGGAAGCAGCCCGGCTGTGCTCGTGGACCGCCGGTACCAGATATGGGTCGACGGCATTACGTGGTCCGGCGATGTTCCCGCCTGATTCTTCTGGCGGGGCACAGGACGCGGCAGTCCCCGGTTTCGTGAGCCGCGATCCAGCCACCCGGGAGTCGCCGCTGCCGGCGTGGTTGGCGCGCATCGGATCAGCTCGCGTCCATGCGCTTGCCGCCGAATACGGCACGCCTTTCTATCTCTATGACGCGGACACCGTTAACTCGCGCATCGCGGCCGTTCGGAGCGCGGTCGACGGCCGTGTAAAAGTGTTTTACGCCGTCAAAGCGAATCCGAATCTCGCATTGTTGCGGGCGGTTCGTGGAGTGGTGGACGGCCTGGATATCTCGTCCGCCGGCGAGCTCGAGCAGGCACTGCTTGCCGGCTTTCCGGCGAGCGAATTGAGCTTCGCCGGGCCTGCGAAGACCGACGCAGAGCTCGACATGGCGATCCAGAAGGGCGTCGGCTGCATCAGTGCCGAATCGACGCGCGAGTTA
>DASRIK010000388.1:0-9148 GCA_035650035.1 Burkholderiales bacterium
CGGGTCGGGGGAAACCCGGATTTAGCGGTGTAGCGCTCGATCAGCTTGAGAATTTCCGCCTGCCGGGGGGTGAGGGTGTCCATCGGCGCCTCCTTTGACTGTAATTATATACAGGGAAGTCGCCAGCGCAAGCGCTGCCAACCCCGAAATCGGCGGGACGAAGGGACAACAACACTTTTTCCAGCGCGTGCTGAACCTTTCAGGCGCTCTCAAGTCTTCTCTCCTGACGAGAATTTTGTTACACTTCAAGGCTCTGTAAGAACGATGGGCGCTTAGCCCATTTTTTGTTTGTGGTGCACGATTTGGCGATGGACCTGCAGCAGACGCTTGAATCGACATTGGCCGGGCTCGGATACGAGCTCGTGGATTTCGAGCGCTCGGGCAAAGGCAAGCTCCTGCGGATCTTCATGGATAAAGCAGGCGGTATCACCGTCGATGATTGCGCCACGGTGAGCAACCATTTGAGCCGGGTGCTGGCGGTCGAAGGCGTCGATTACGATCGTCTCGAGGTTTCCTCACCGGGCCTCGATCGTCCGCTCAAGAAGGAACAGGATTTCGTGCGCTACGCGGGGCAGAAGGCGCGCATCAGGCTGCGTGTCCCGTTGGCGGGACAAAGGAATTTCGTGGGGGTGCTGCGGGAGACTCGCGCGGGCAAGGTCGAGATCGAGGTGGACGACGGCAAGAGAGTGTCGGTCGATCTTTCGAACCTGGAGAAAGCGCGGCTGGTGCCTGCGGTGTAGAGGTGCGTAACGCGAGTTACGCGAGCAAGGAGCCGAGATGAGTCGGGAAATATTGTTACTGGTGGACGCGCTGGCGCGCGAGAAGAACGTCGACAAGGAAACCGTGTTCGGCGCGCTCGAGCTCGCCCTCGCTTCGGCTACGAAGAAGAAATTCCAGGAAGACGTCGATATCCGCGCTCACGTGGACCGCGCGAACGGCGAGTTTTCGTTCTTCCGCCGCTGGCAGGTCGTGCCGGACGAGGAATTCGAAGTGCCCTCCCGCCAATACATGCTTCACGAAGCGCGCGAGGAGAAACCCGAGATTCAGATGGGTGAGTATCTCGAGGAGCCGCTTTCGGGCCTCGAGGTCGGCCGCATCGGCGCGCAGACCGCGAAACAGGTGATCCTGCAGAAGATCCGCGATGCCGAGCGCGAGCAGATCCTGAACGACTTCCTTGCGCGGAAGGAATCGCTCGTCACCGGTGTCATCAAGCGCATGGAACGCGGGAATGCGCTGATCGAGTCGGGCAGGCTCGAGTCCGTTCTGCCACGCGACCAGATGATCCCGAAGGAAAACCTGCGCGTAGGTGACCGCGTTCGCGCGCTCATCTGGAAAATCGACCGCGCAGCCCGCGGCCCTCAGCTCATACTCTCGCGCACGGCGCCGGAATTCATCGTGAAGCTTTTCGAGCTGGAAGTGCCGGAGCTCGAGGACGGGCTGCTCGAGATCAAGGCTGCGGCGCGCGACCCCGGCTCTCGCGCAAAAATCGCGGTGCATTCGAAGGATGCGCGCATCGATCCGATCGGCACCTGCGTCGGGATGCGCGGTTCGCGCGTGCAGGCGGTGACGTCGGAGCTGGCAGGCGAGCGCGTCGATATCGTGCTCTGGAACCCCGATCCGGCGCAGTTCGTCATCAACGCGCTCGCGCCGGCCGAAGTGAGCCGCATCACGGTGGACGAAGAGAAGCACAGCATGGACATCGTGGTGGAAGAGGAGAACCTCGCCCAGGCGATCGGCCGTAATGGCCAGAATGTGAGGCTCGCGGCGGAGTTGACGGGCTGGGAGCTGAATATCATGACGCTCGAGGAGTCCGAGAAGAAAACCGAGGAAGAATCCACGCGGGTTCGCTCGGTTTTCATGGACAAGCTCGACGTCGACGAGGAAGTTGCGGATATCCTCGTGCAGGAAGGCTTCTCGACCCTGGAGGAAGTCGCTTACGTGCCGCTCAACGAGATGCTCGAGATCGAAGCTTTCGACGAAGCAACCGTGAACGAGCTCCGCAGTCGCGCCCGCAATGCGCTGCTCACGCAGGCGATCGCAAGTGAGGAGAAAGTCGAGCACGACATCGAAGACCTCCTGAAAGTCGAGGGTATGGACAACGACACCGCTCGGCTGCTTGCGTCGAAAGGCGTAAGCACTCAGGAAGAGCTCGCGGATTACGCGACGGATGATCTCGTGGAGGCAACGGGGCTCGACCCGGAACGGGCGAAGGCGCTGATCATGGCGGCGCGCGCCCCGTGGTTTGCGGAGGACAACGCGTAACGGACCCACGACGCGTCAGGTGCGCGCACCGGACGCAAAAAGGGTCTAGGCGCCTCGCGGCGCTGTATGAAAGATAGATGGAGTAGGCGCCTTGCGGCGCTACATACAGAGATAGGTTTATAGATTCAAGACTTGAATGGCGCAAATAAACGTTACCGAATTTGCTAAAGAGCTCGGGCTTCCGCCTGCGCTGTTGATCGAACAGCTGCAGGCGGCGGGGGTCACGCGCGCGCTTACCGCGGATACATCGCTCACCGAGAAAGACAAGACCCAGCTCCTCGATTACCTGCGGCAGTCGCACGGCGCGAAGGAATCGAAGCAGAAGATCACGCTCACGCGCCGTCAGACGACCGAGATCAAGAAATCCGACAGCACGGGCAAGTCGCGCACGATTCAGGTCGAGGTGCGTAAGAAGCGCGTGCTCGTGAAGCGCGATGCAGCGGAGACCGAGCCTGCCGAAGCGCCGAAGGTGGTGCTCGACGCGGAGCAGATCGCACTTCGCGAAGCGGAAGCGAAGCAGCAGGCGCAGCTTTCCGCGCGCCAGGCCGAGGAAGTGGAACGCAAAGCCGAACAGGAGAAGCGCAAGAAGGAGGCGCTCGCCGAAGCCCAGGCGCCCGAGCCTCAACCGGAAGCCAAGCCGGAAGCCGTGCCGGCGCCGGCGCCGGTGGCCGATGCGGCTGCAGCAACTGCAGCCGCTGCAGCGGGTGGAGCACCCGTCGAAGGCACGCTGCACAAACCCGCTGCGAAGCCGGCGACCGATAAGAAGACCGCGAAAAAACCCGCCAAGCAGGTCGTGTGGCGCGACGAGGCTGCAAAACGGCGCACCATCAAAACGCGTGGCGATGTCGGCGGCGCGTCAGGCTGGCGAGCACGGAAAGCCGGCCGGCATGGCGGTGAGCGCGAAGAGGGCGCGGAGCAGCATGCATTCTCGGCGCCGAGCGAGCCGCTGGTGCGCGAAATCGTGGTGCCGGAGACGATTACCGTCGCGGAGCTCGCCCACAAGATGAGCGTCAAAGCGGCGGAACTCATCAAGGCGATGATGAAGCTCGGCACCATGGCGACCATCAACCAGGTGATCGACCAGGATACCGCGATGATCGTGGTCGAAGAGCTGGGGCACAAGGCTGTCCGCGCCAAGCTCGACGATCCCGACGCATTCCTCGCAGAAGAGCACGAAGCCACGCACACCGAGCTCAAGTTCGATCCGCGCGCGCCCGTCGTCACGGTCATGGGACACGTCGACCACGGCAAGACTTCGCTCCTCGACTACATCCGCCGCACCAAGGTGGCGAGCGGTGAGGCGGGCGGGATCACGCAGCATATCGGTGCGTATCACGTCGAAACACCGCGCGGCACCATCACGTTCCTCGATACGCCGGGCCACGAAGCGTTCACCGCGATGCGGGCCCGCGGCGCCAAGGTCACCGACATCGTGATTCTGGTCGTGGCGGCCGACGACGGCGTGATGCCGCAAACGGAAGAGGCGATTGCCCACGCCAAAGCCGGCAAGGTGCCGGTCGTCGTTGCGTTGAACAAGATCGACAAGCCTGAAGCCAATCCCGAGCGCGTGATGCAGGAACTGGCTTCGCGGGACGTCGTTCCCGAAGAGTGGGGCGGCGATACCCAGTTCGTGCAGGTCTCGGCGAAGACCGGCCAGGGCATCGACAACCTGCTCGAGCGCGTGCTGCTCCAGGCCGAGGTTCTGGAGCTCAAGGCGCCCAAAGAAGCATTCGCGAAAGGTATCGTCATCGAGTCGAGGCTCGACAAAGGCCGGGGCCCTGTGGCGACCGTGCTCGTCCAGTCCGGGACGCTCAAGCGCGGCGACGTGCTGCTCGCCGGGGCGGTGTTCGGCCGTGTGCGCGCGCTGCTCGACGAGACCGGCAAGACGATCGACTCGGGAGGACCGTCGATCCCGGTGGAAGTACTCGGTCTTTCCGATGTGCCGGCTGCTGGTTCCGAAGTGATCGCGCTCGGCGACGAGCGCAAGGCGCGCGAGATCGCGCTCTTCCGTCAAGGCAAGTTCCGCGACGTCAAGCTCGCAAAACAGCAGGCGACGAACCTCGAGAACATGTTCAACCAGATGGGCGAAGGCGAGAAGAAAACGCTCTCGCTCATCATCAAAGCGGACGTGCAGGGTTCGTACGAGGGTCTCTCGCACGCGCTGTCGAAGCTCACGACGGATGAGGTGAAGGTGAACATCGTGCATGCCGCGGTGGGCGGCATTACCGAATCCGACATAAACCTCGCGCTCGCATCGAAGGCGGTGGTGATCGGATTCAACACGCGCGCGGATGCCGCGGCACGCAAGCTTGCGGAATCCGGCGGCGTGCAGATTCGCTACTACAACATCATCTATGAGGCCGTCGACGAGATCAAAGCGGCGCTCTCGGGGATGCTCGCGCCTGAGCGGAAGGAGAACACCCTCGGGGTCGTGGAAATCCGGCAGGTCTTCAAGATCTCGAAGATCGGTACCGTCGCGGGCTGTTATGTCACGGAGGGCCTCGTGCGTCGCGGCGCGAAAATACGGCTTCTGCGCGATAACGTCGTGATACACGAGGGCGAGCTCGACTCCCTCAAGCGTTTCAAGGATGACGTGCGCGAGGTCAAAGCGGGCTTCGAATGCGGCCTTTCGCTGAAGGGCTACAACGACATCAAAGTCGGCGATCAGCTCGAGGTGTACGAAGTCGTCGAAGTCGCGCGAACGCTGTAAATGCCGAAAGACTACCCGCGGACCCGCCGGATCGCAGAGCAGATCCAGCGGGAGCTTGCGGACCTTATTCGCCTCGAGTTGAAGGACCCGCGCGTACCGCAGCTCCTCACGGTTACCGACGTCGACGTGAGTCCGGATCAGTCGCACGCGCGGGTGTTCTTCACGCTGCTCGGCGGCGATCAGCAGATCGCAGATGCGACGGAAGGACTCACCCGGGCCGCCGGTTTCCTCAGGACGCAGCTCGCGCAGCGGATGAAGCTACGCACCATCCCACAGCTCGATTTTAAATACGACGCATCGATCGAGCGTGGAATGAAGCTGACCCGTCTCATCGACGAGGCGGTCGGCAGTACACGAAAAGGCTCCGGCGAGGAGTGAGCGACGCCCGTACGCGGGCGCCGCGGCTCGCGATCGACGGCGTACTGCTCCTCGACAAGCCTGCCGGTTTGAGCTCCCAGACGGCGGTCACGCGCGTGAAAGCGCTGCTCAATGCAGCGAAAGCGGGGCACACGGGGACGCTCGATCCGATGGCGACCGGCCTGCTGCCCATCGCACTGGGAGAGGCGACCAAGTTCTCGGGCGCGCTTCTCGATGCCGGCAAGAGCTATGTCGCGATCCTGCGCCTGGGACAAACCACGACCACGGGGGATCTCGAAGGCGAGATCACGGCCACGCGGTCCGTTCATACCAGCCACGAAGCAATCGCAGCGGTTCTGAACGACTTCCGGGGGGAGATCGTCCAGACACCGCCGATGTATAGCGCGCTCAAGCACGCCGGGAAGCCGCTATATAAATACGCGCGCGAAGGCACCCAGGTCGAGCGCACGCCGCGCCGGGTGACGATCGGGAGCCTGACGCTGGAAGACTATTCCGGCGGTGAGGCGCGCATCGCGGTCTCGTGCAGCAAAGGCACGTACATTCGCGTGCTGGCCGAGGATATTGGCAAGGCCCTCGGATGCGGGGCCTGCCTCGCGGCACTGCGGCGCACCGGCGTCGGACAGCTGGACCTTCGGGACGCAGTTACCCTGGAGGAATTCGGGGCCCTGCCCCAGGCGGAGCGGGGGGCACGCCTGCTGCCGGTCGATACGATGCTGGCGGACCTTCCGGTGCTCGAGCTCGACCAGGAGCGGGCACACCGGGTCGCGATGGGTATGGCCGTCCAATGCGAGGGCGCCAGCGGCAGCCTCGTTCGTATCTATGCGCCCGGGCACGCTTTTCTCGGTCTGGGCGTGACGAGCCCGCCCGGGCGCTTGCAGCCCCGCCGACTGGTCGCGCAAAGGCCCCAACCTTGAGAAAGCACCCCCGTACAGAGTAGAATAACCGGCTTTTCAGCCGGAGAGGCACCCATGGCCGTAAACCCTACGCAGAAAGCCCAGCTGATGCAGGAATATCAGCGGGCTACGGGCGACACTGGATCCCCAGAGGTCCAGATTGCGCTCTTGACTGCGCGTATCACGGATCTGACGGAGCATTTCAAGACACACGTCAAAGATCATCATTCCCGCCGCGGACTGCTGCGCATGGTCAGCCGCCGGCGCAAGCTGCTCGATTACCTGAAGCGTACGAACGCCGACAAGTACAAGGTGTTGATCGAGCGCTTAGGGCTGCGCAAATAGCTCGTGCGCTGATGGGGTCTTCCCGCCGGTTCGCGCCGCGCCGCCTCGAGTTCGTGGCCAGCCGCAGCGCACGCCTCCGCTAACCCAAGACCGCTTGCCGCGGTCTTTTTTGTTTCTGACAAGGACACGATGAAAAGAGTAACCAAGACGATGAACTGGGGTGGTCGCCAGCTCACGCTCGAGACGGGCGAGATCGCGCGCCAGGCAACCGGTGCCGTGCTGGTAAACATGGACGACACGATCGTGCTGGTGACGGTCGTCGGAAACCGGAACGTGAAGCCGGGACAGGACTGGTTCCCACTGACCGTTGATTACCAGGAGCGCACCTACGCGGCCGGCAAGATTCCCGGCGGTTTCTTCAAGCGTGAGGGCCGGCCCTCCGAAAAAGAGATCCTCACCTCGCGGCTGATCGATCGTCCGATCCGGCCGCTGTTCCCTGAGGGATTCTTCAACGAAGTACAGATAGTCGCGACGGTGATGTCGTCGAACAACGAAGTCGATTCGGACATCCCTGCGATGATCGGGGCGTCGGCTGCGCTCGCGATTTCCGGCATACCGTTCGACGGTCCGATCGGAGCGGCTCGCGTCGGTTATGCGAACGGCCGCTACATCCTGAATCCCAGCGCGACGGAGCTCGAGACTTCGCAGCTCGACCTCGTGGTCGCCGGCACGGAGCAGGCGGTGCTGATGGTCGAATCCGAAGCGCACGAGCTTCCGGAAGACGTGATGCTCGGTTCGGTCGTGTTCGGGCACGAGCAGATGCAGCCCGTCATCGCGCTCATCAACGAGCTCGCGGACGAAGCGGGCAAGCCCGCGTGGGACTGCAGCCTTCCGGGGAAGGACCAGGCGTTGATCGACCGCATGTCGCAGATCGCGGAAGGCGAGCTTCGGCAGGCTTATGAGATCCGCGGCAAGAAAGAACGCCGTCAGCGGCTCGACGAGATTCGCGAGAAAGTGCTGCAGGAGCTCGGCACGCAGGCAACGCCGGAACAGCTCCTCGCGATCGCGGCGGAGTTCGGGAATCTCGAAGCCAAGATCGTCCGCAATCAGATTCTCGACGGCGAGCCGCGGATCGACGGTCGGGATACGCGAACGGTGCGTCCGATCAGCATCCGCACGGGCGTGTTGCCCCGGGCGCATGGCACCGCGCTTTTCACGCGCGGTGAGACGCAGGCACTCGTCTCGGCGACGCTCGGCACTTCGCGCGACGAGCAGATCATCGATGCGCTCCAGGGCGAATACCGCGAGCGTTTCATGCTGCACTACAACTTCCCGCCGTATTCGACGGGAGAGACGGGCCGCGTGGGTTCGCCGAAGCGTCGCGAAATCGGCCACGGGCGGCTCGCGAAGCGCGCGCTCCTTGCGGTGCTACCGACGCCCGAAGAGTTCGGCTACTCGCTGCGCGTCGTATCCGAGATCACGGAGTCGAACGGCTCGAGCTCGATGGCGTCGGTGTGTGGCGGCTGTCTTGCGCTCATGGATGCCGGCGTGCCGCTCAAGGGCCATGTGGCGGGTATCGCGATGGGTCTCATCAAGGAAGGCAATCGCTTCGCCGTGCTGACCGACATCCTGGGCGACGAGGACCACCTCGGCGATATGGATTTCAAAGTCGCCGGTACGGACCGCGGCGTAACGGCGCTGCAGATGGACATCAAGATCCAGGGCATCACCAAAGAGATCATGCACCGTGCGCTCGAGCAGGCGCGTGAAGGGCGCATGCACATCCTGCAGAAAATGAAAGAGGCGATCGAAACCCCGCGTGCGGAGCTCTCGGCGTATGCCCCGCGCATGATCACGCTCAAGATCAAGCCGGAGAAAATACGCGACGTCATCGGCAAAGGCGGCGCAGTCATTCGGGCGATCACCGAGGAGACCGGAACCACCATCGACATCCAGGACGACGGCACTGTCACGATCGCGTGCGTATCGTCGGAAGGCGGTGAAGCCGCGAGGAAGCGCATCGAAGAGCTCACCGCGGACGTCGAAGTCGGCAAGATCTACGAAGGCACGGTGCTCAAGCTCCTCGACTTCGGTGCGATCGTCAGTGTTCTGCCGGGACGCGATGGATTGCTGCACATTTCCCAGATCGCGAACGAACGTGTGAACGCCGTTTCCGATCATCTGAAGGAAGGGCAGCAGGTGCGCGTGAAAGTATTGGAGGCAGACGAAAAAGGCCGACTGCGGCTCTCGATGAAAGCCGCAGCCCAGGAAGCGCAGCAACAGCAGGAGACGCAGCAGGCGCAACCTCAGCCGCAGCCGGTCCAGTAGGTTCGCGCTCTGCAAAGAAAAAGGGGCAGCTTCCGCTGCCCCTTTCAGTTCTTACGAGACGTATGGTCCGGTGAGCGCCTTCGCAGCCCCGGCTACTTGGCGACCTGTCTTTCCCGCAGCTCGTCGAGTGTCTTGCAGTCGATGCACAGCGTCGCGGTCGGGCGCGCTTCGAGGCGCTTCAGGCCGATCTCGATGCCGCACGAATCGCAATACCCGTACTCGCCCGCATCGATGCGGCCGATCGTCTCGTCGATCTTCTTGATGAGCTTGCGTTCGCGGTCGCGATTCCTCA
>DASRIK010000389.1:0-4733 GCA_035650035.1 Burkholderiales bacterium
GCCCTTCGCGGAGCCGCAGATCGTGGCGTTGCTGGCGCTGCTCGCGGATTTGAAAGCGCGCTACAAGCTTCCCGCCGCGAGCTTTATCGGACATGGCGACATCGCGCCCGGGCGGAAGGTCGATCCGAGCACGTACTTTCCGTGGAAGCGTCTGGCCGACCACGGTTTCGGCCTGTGGTGCGACCCGCCCTATCCCGCCGTGCCCGCCGGCGTCGATAGCGCACTCCTCCTGCAGACGTTCGGCTATAACGTATGGAATCTCGATGCTGCGGTCGCCGCTTTCAAGCGGCGTTTCGTACCGGAGAATCCGGTGCCGGAGATGAGTGAAAAAGATCGCGCGCTGCTCTACTGCCTCGTGCAGCAAATGCAAACAGCGAGCGCACTGCAGTAATCGCGGCCGGCGCTTGGCCCGAAGCCGTGAGGTATATTAAGTCTGATGCAAAGCCCGACGCCCACTGACCTATGAGCATCCTCCGCCGCGAAGATCTTCGTCTCGTAACGGGACAGGGCCGCTACAGCGCGGACTGGAACCTTCCGAACCAGCTGCACGCGGTTTTCCTGCGATCCGACCGCGCGCATGCGGAGATCTCGAAGCTCGACCTGGCGCGGGCGCTGGCGCATCAGGGCGTGAAAGCCGTGCTCACAGGCGAAGATGCGCGGGAAGCCGGCTTCAAGTCCCTGCCCAACATCGTCAGCTACCCGGGCGTCGGTGGTCAGATGTTGCGCAAGCCTTTCCATCCCGTGCTCGCGATGGGGCGTGTCAGATACGTCGGCGAGCCCATCGCGATGATCGTCGCGGAGACATCCGCCACCGCGGAAGATGCGCGCGATCTCATCGACGTGGATTACCACGACCTTCCTGCGGTCGCGTGCTTCGAAGACGCCGTTCGGCCCGAGGCGCCTCAGTTGCACGCCGATGTGCCGGGAAACCTCGCGTTTGAATTCGACTCGGGTGACGCTCAGGCAGTCGAAGCCGCATTCGCCCAGGCGCATTACGTGAGCAGGATCACGGTCGACAGTCAGCGCCTGGTAGGCAACGCGCTCGAGCCGCGCGCCTGCCTCGTCTCGTTCGATCCACAAAGCAGCCGCTATACGTTCCATCTGCCGCTGCAGGGCGTCGGCGGCATGAAAGGGCAGCTCGCCAACGTGACCGGACTCGACAAGGACCGGATCGTGCTCGTCGCGCAGGACGTCGGCGGCAGCTTCGGCGTGCGCGGTGGTGCGTATCCGGAGTATTTCGCGTTGATGATGGGGGCGCGCAAGCTCGGCCGGCCGGTGAAATGGGTCGCCTCGCGCACCGAAACGTTCATGAGCGACCATCACGGGCGCGCGCTTTCGCTCACGGGCGAGCTCGCCATGGACCGCGACGGGCGGTTTCTCGCGATCCGATGGGACGACCGTGCGGACCTTGGGGCGTACGGCGCGCCGTTCGGCTCGTTCATCGCGACGAAGAATCTCACCGTGACGATGGGTGGTGTGTATCGTATTCCAGCGATGTATGGCCGCACCCGGCTCGCGTACAGCAACACGGTTCCGGTGTCCGCGTATCGCGGCGCCGGGCGTCCGGACATCGCGTACGCCATCGAGCGCCTGGTCGACCACGCGGCGCACGAGCACGCTTTCGACCCGATAGCGTTGCGCCGCCAGAACTTCGTGCCGCGCGAAGCGATGCCGTACAAGACGCCGAATGCGGGAACGTACGACTCGGGCGATTTCGAAGGCGTCATGGACGATGCGCTCGCACGAGCGGACTGGAAGAACTTTCCGCAGCGGCGTGCGCAAGCGGAGCGCGCAGGGCGGCTTCGCGGGATCGGCATCGCCACGTACCTGGAAGCCGGCGGCGGCGGTGCTGCCCCGAAAGACCAGGTGGCCGTGGAATTCGACGCGAACGGCAGCATGATGCTCTTCGCGGTGACGCAATCCTCCGGGCAGGGTCACGAAACGGTGTTCCCCCAAATCGTCTGCGAGACACTCGGGATCGATGTCGCGCACGCGCGCTTTCACCCGAGACCGCCTGAAGCCGATCTCGTCGGCAATGGAACAGGGGGCTCCCGCGGCGTGCTCGGGACAGGCAGCGCTTTCAAAGTGCTCGGGCAGAAGCTGATCGACCTCGCGCGCCCGCACGCCGCATCCAGGCTCGGTGTCGCCGAGTCCGCGCTTCGATACGGCGAAGGCGCATTTCACGCTGACGGACGCTCCATCGGATTCGTCGAGCTTGCGCGCGCGCTGGCCGGACACAAACCGCACCCGCTCGACACGTCGGCCGAAGGCACGTTCGGCACGACTTATCCGAACGGCTGCCACATTGCCGAAGTCGAGATCGATCCGGAGACGGGACAAGCGTCGATCGAGCGCTACACCGCCGTCGACGATCTCGGAAATGTCATCAATCCGACGCTTGTCGCAGGGCAGGTGCATGGCGGGGTCACGCAGGGCGCGGGGCAGGTTTTCGGTGAGCACGCAATCTACGACCGCGCGACGGGGCAACTGCTGACGGCGAGCTTCTCGGATTACGTAATGCCGCGCGCCGGGATGCTGCGCAGCATCGACGTGCACGAGCACGCGGTTCCGTCCCCCACGAATGCGCTCGGCGCAAAAGGAGTTGGCGAAGCAGGCTGCAGCGGATCGCTCCCGGCGCTGGCCAACGCGACGATCGACGCGCTGCGCGCGCGCGGCATCAACCAGCTCGACATGCCTTTCACGCCGGCGCGCGTGTGGGCGTCGCTACAAAGGTCCTGACATGCACGAAGAAAACCTCCAGCCTGCCTATAAAGCGCCGCCCGGCACCTGCGACACGCACTTTCACGTTTTCGGGCCGCTCGAGCGCTACCCTGTAGCATCGCGCTCGCGCTACGAGCCGCCGCACGCTCCGCTGGAGGATTACCTCGCGCTCGCAAAGAAGCTCGGTATCGAGCGCATGGTGTTCGTGCAGCCGAGCGCGTACGGCACGGATAACACGTACATGCTGGAAGCGATGGGGCGCGTGAATGCACCGTGTCGCGGAATTGTCGATATCGACGAAAACGCACCCGACGCGCTGATCGAGTCGCTGCACGCGCGGGGGGTGCGTGGCGTGCGTATCAATACTTCACCTATTGCACCTGTCGACGCCGCACGTCCGCAAGCGCTTGCGCCGCGCGTGAAAACATTGGCTCGCCGGCTGAAGGATCGCGGCTGGGTGCTGGAATTTCTGGGGCCGGGCTGGCTTACGCGCGCGATGATGCCGCTCATGCGCGAGCTGGAAATCGATTACATCCTCTGCCACATCGGGATGTTCCTCGCGAAAGAGGGCCCCGGGCAGCCGGGCTTTCGCGAAATGCTCGAGCTCGCCGAACACGGCCGCTGCTGGCTCAAGCTGACCGCACCTTATCGATTCGCCGTGGCTCCGCGATTCGAGGACGCCGCGCCAATGGTGCAGGCACTCGTAAATGCGGTGCCTAACCGGCTCATCTGGGGATCGGATTATCCCCATCTGTCGTTCGCCGACGCGGTCGGCAGCGTGCAGCTGTTCAATCTCCTCGGCGAATGGGTTCCCGACGAAGGCTTGCGGCGGAAAATACTGGCCGAGAATCCCGAAAAGCTCTTCGGTTTCAACGGCTCGTAGCGCCCGGAGCGATCGCGCCATCTTCCGCCGACGCGTAAGAAAATTTTGATATGCGCGGCGACCCGCCGGGCGCGAAAATTGATATATACCTACTTGAGCGGTACTTATGGACCAAGCCTTCCGGCAACCGGGGCTTTGACGCGGCGCAAAGGAGACCCATGAACCGAGAGCCTGTGGCTGTAGGGTTGATGGTGCCGGGCAATAACACCACGATGGAGCCGGAGCTGCTCGCGTGGCTGCCGGAAGGCAGCTGTTGCAGAACGTTAAGGATTCCGCGCGGTCAGGGCACGCTCACGCCCGCGGACCTGCCCGAGTATGTGGATCGCGCTCTCTCGCTCGCGGCGGAATTCGTCGACGAAGACCTGGATCTCATCGTTTACGGTTGCACTGCTGCGGGGTTCATGGGTGGCCCCGCGCGCGACGCGGAAGTCGCGGCCCAGCTCGCGAAAATCACCGGAAAGCGCGTGATTACCACGGCCGGCGCGATGGTTTGCGTGCTCGAGCACATCGGCGCGCGCAAAATCGCGGTGATCACGCCTTACCTGGATCTCGTGAACGAGCGCATCCGCGCTTTTCTCGCGCACTCCGGAATCAGCGTCGAGATCCTCTCGACCTTCAACGCACGCACAGTGGAAGAGCTCGCTGCAATCCAGTCGCGTGACATCGCGGACCGCGCGCGCGACGTGATGCAGCCGGGAATCGACGCGCTTTTCATCGCCTGCTCGCAGTTACCGACGCACGCCATCATCGCCGATCTGGAGCGCGAGCTCGGAATTCCGGTCTGGTCTTCGATCAGGGCGACGGCCTGGCAGGCGCTGCGCAGCACTTCCGAAGCCGCTTTCGCGTAAGCTCCGGCGCTATGCCGCGAGGCCGCGAAGCGCGGTCTCGGGCGTTCCGTTCTTCCACGGCAGCGGCACGTCGTAATCCCTGAGCAGGCAATCGTCCGGCAAACACTCGATCGGCGTGAAATCGCGGTGGGCGATGTACTCCGGCCGCTTGAAACGGCGAATGTGGTTCGACACGGCGCAGAGGCTCAGGTAAACGGCTACGCGATTCCACGGCGACAGGTTCGAAGTCGATGCATGCACGAGACAGGAGTGGAAGAGAATCATCGAACCGGCCGGACCCT
>DASRIK010000390.1:0-3207 GCA_035650035.1 Burkholderiales bacterium
CCCGACCCCTCCCCTTCCCCCCTGCTTTAATGTCTGCTCAATCGCCGCAGTGGCTTCTGAGAGGCGCGCTTTTCTGTGGATAAGTGCTCTGCTCGCCTGCAAAAGACGAAGAGGTTTTGCACGGAAGAGGGGCAAAAAAAAGGGCGCTGAGTGGAGGCTCAGCGCCCAAACGACGAAGCCCGGCGGAGGAGCTCGTCTACCCCAAAACTCCGATCTCGCACGAGATCACAGTCGTACACGTCGCATCCGTGCCAATGATCTGCGGAGTCCCGTTGATCGACGTATTCGGCGGGCACAGCCACGGGTACGGCGCGATCCACGGGATTTGCACCGTCCCGGTCTCTGTCGCACCGAACGGGCCGCCAGGCCCAGAAGCAAGAACGAGTCCCGCCGTCCCGACCGGGCCGCCGCCGCGGAATAGCAGGATCGAGCCCCAGAGCGCCGTCATCGTGGCCGTCTTGCTGAAACTCACGCTGGCACCGAATAGCACGGTCCAGTTCGTTGTCGAGAGCACGATCGCTTGACTCGCGCCTTCCGCGGTCGCCCCGCTGGCGGTCAGCCGTTGAACTTGCTGCAGCCCGTACATTTGCAGCATCTCAAGCGCACAGCGCACACGGTCCTCAAGCTCAATCGGCGTCTTCCCGCCCTTGATGTTGAGCAGGTTTAAGAGCCCTTGAGGGACGCGCTGGATGCTGAACGGCATGGCTACTCGCCGATAATCACAACGCTGCGATACACGGCCGCGACCGTGGCGCGGACGAACATCACGACCTTGTCGCCGACCTCGGCGATGTCGGTGTAGTAGAAGTGATCCGGCACGATCGGGTAGGTCGTCAGAACGAAGGGCTCATGCTCCTCGGAGACGACGTCGGGGCCGACGTTGATACCAGCAAAGTTCGCCGTCACCGATTGCACGATGCCCATCGAGAGCACCCAGCGCCGACGCGCGGTCTCGAAAATCGAGCCTGCGTTGACGTTCGAGTTGCTGCCCGCTGCGCCGAAAGTCGTCGTTCGCATCAGAGTCGGCATGTGCTCACCTCAAGTTGTCGAGAGAATTCTGGCTCATCCGTCGACGGAAGGTCTTCACGGTGGCGATCTTGGAGGAGGGGCGCGCGCGCGCTTTCTTCTCTTCCTCGGTCTCCTCGCACTCGCAGTCCTTCTGTCGATTGCGCCGACGCGTGCCGGTCGCCTGCGGGTTCAACGATAGCGCGAGCGCATTAGCGGGCGTCAAGGGGCTCGCGATAGGTTGCGCGGGCTGCGCGACGGGCGACGGTTGAGCGGGCTGCGCGACCGGGCTGCCGACCGGCTGCAGCACCGGATCGAACGGCGCTGTGAATCGCTGCAAAAGTGAAGAAAGCGACGTGCTCTCGCCAGTTTTCCGGCGAAGTATCGGGCGAAGTATCGAGGCGGCCCCGAGGCCCTGAGCGACGCGAACGGCCGGTTTAAATCGCCGTGGCGCCGTTTTCGGGGGGGGGGCCGGTACCCTCGGGTGGGGGATTCTCGGAATCGGGGGCGCAGGCAGCGGCAGCGGGTTTGGCTGCGTGATCGGACCCGGGGCCGGGATCGAGGGCGTAGGCAATGTAAAGTCCCCCGGTGACGGCAACGGCAAGGAAGGCGAAGGGGAGGGCGCGGGCGACGTATTCGGTGGCGATGTTCGTCTCCTGGTGGGTGGCACGTTCGGATTCACGTCGGGCAGCGGCACGATCGATTCGCCGCGGTGGATTTTGTCGAGGAGCACGCGAGCTCGCGCGCGCTCGTCACGGTCGCGCGGCTTCCCGATCTTCTGCGGGTACGGGTACGGAATCTCGAAGCCGCCCGGTGTAGTCTCGGTCTCAAGCGGCCGTGGTGTGGTCGTGCGAGGTCCACGAAATGAAAGCCTCCTTGGCGATCGACTTGACGATACCCGCGGGGCGCGAGGTAGAGGCAGCGAGAAAGCTCCACCAAGCGCTGCCGCCAGCGGAGTGGGCAATCCTGGCAGCTTTCGCGGCCGAGATCGTTCACGAGCACGAGCTCCGGACCGGCTCAACGGTCGTCGTTGTAGCAGGCTCAGCGCAGGCGGAGAGGGTGCTCGCGGACCTCTCGAAGCTGTAGTGTCGCGCCCCGGCGGATTGTAGATGTTGTACGGGTAGTTCTCGGCGTCCGTGCGCGGCAACGGCGGCGGCGCCTCCGGATCCACGACATCGCCCGGCAACGGCGGCGGAATCGGAACGTCGATATTCGGGATCGGAACGGCCGGCCGCGGGTACGGCTCCGTCGTGTTCTCGTCCGCCGCCGGCGGCCGGATCGGCGGGTCGCCCCGCTCGCGCCGCTTGCGGTCGAGTTCGTCGAGCAGCCCTTCGATCCCAGGATACTGCGGGCCCGTTTCACCGCCGCCCGGCAGGAACGGGAACGGAAACGGGAACCCCTCAGGCACGACGCCGCTTCTTACCCTTCATTCCGCGGATGTAGGCCATCCACGCTTTCGTCCCCGGTCGGGGTCGTCGCGATGCACGTTTCCCAGGCGCGCGTCGCGCGGCTCTGGAACGAGCTTTCTTCGTACCATTCCGATTCCGACGCGAGCGCGAGCGTCGGGACACCTGCCGCCGTGCACCGACATGCTGCGCGTGCGCTGCAGTCGCGATCGCGCCCCCCGGTATGAATCCTGGCATCGTTCTTGCTCCCCATCAGGGTTTACCCGCGTTGAGCTTAGCCACCTCGGCTTGCCCTTGCACGGTCTTCGGCACGAGCGCGGCGCGCAGCGCGCGCCTTTCCGCGCGCCGGCCGACGCAGTATGAGCACTCGCAACTCGCGGCTTCCGAGCGCGGGCCGTCGCGCTGCGCGATCGACCAGTTGTCGCAGATGCTCCCGGCTATGCCCGTGGGGCAGGCGATCGCGCTCTCGATCGCGAACGAATTCCCGTCGAGTTCTTCGTCGAGCTCATCCTCGGTCTTGGTCTTGAACGCGTAGAACACGCCCGACAGCTTGCGGAGTTCGCGCCGCAGCGCCTCGGTGTCACGTTCTGCGACCGTGACTCGGTCGCGTTCGGCCTTCAGCGCGAGCGCTTGCGCCTCCGCCTTGAGATAGAAGCCGTGTGCACGATCAGCAGCACGAAGGCAGACCCACGCAATCCACGCGCAGGCCATGAGGATAAACAGTGCACAAAGTGTGAGCAGTAGGTTCATAACACTCCCTCCAGAGGTTAGTCCGCGAAGCATAGCACACGCGGTT
>DASRIK010000391.1:0-16095 GCA_035650035.1 Burkholderiales bacterium
ACGGTCCTGGCGACCCATCGAACCCGCTGCTGCGAATGGCGGAACAAGGCCGGCAGCGCGAGCTGACGCGCGCGCTGCGGGAGCTGGCTGCGGAGCGGCGTGATGTCGAAACCGGTGGCGTGCTGGCGGCCGCGCCTTCGCCGGCGATATACAGGCAGCTCTGGAAAGCGCTTTGCGAAGCAGTCGAGAAGCCGCAAAGTGAAGATGGCGTCGCGGCCCGCGTATTCGCAATACCATGGGTCATCGTGTGCGGCGGAGGCACGAAGGCCACACTTTCGTGTGTGCTCCCGGATGTGGCGGAGCTCTCACGTGTGCTCGAAGCAAACGGCGTGTTCGGCGCGAGCCGCAACGTCGGGCTCGGCAACGTGCTCGTGGCGATCGAAACGCTCGAAGCCATGCGCCCGAGCGAAGTTCTCCAGTGGGCGCAAAGCCCGGGCGTACGCGACGTGCCTCCCTCACCGATCGATGTGCTGCCCGGCATCGAGGAGGTGCACGTGCGTCTGTTGCTCGGCGCGGCGATCGCGTTGCCGATGGCGCCCGACATTGTCGAAATGGCGTCCAACATCGGCGCGTGGGGCACGCCCGCGCTGCGGGGAATGAGCGCACAGCTTGCGACGCCCGGTGTTCAGATACTGCCCATGCCGCGGCCACCGGCGGGCTTGTACTCCGCGGCGTACGCGGGGCGGCGCGCCGGGATCGAGGCCGCTTTCAACCTCTTCATGAGCAACACGGTGCGACGGTTCCGCACAGCCATCGGCGATCCGCAGGTCACACTGTCGTCACATGCAGGCGCGGAAATCCGGATCACGCTTTCGACGCCGCTCGACGATGAGCTGGTCGAAGGCTTTCGCTGGCCGCTCCATCCTGCCGACGATCTCGCGGAAATCGAGCACACGCTGACCTCGATGATGGAGGAATGCCGGCTGCCCGAGCCGCGCATCGCGCCGAGCGTGCTTCCGGATCATTCCGCGACGGGCGCGCTGCTCTTCCCGAAATAGGCCATGCCGGTCTACAGCGCGCTCACACCCGAGCTCATCCTGGATGCTGTCGAATCCTGCGGTTTTCGCTGCGACGGCAGGCTTCTCGCGTTGAACAGCTTCGAAAACCGCGTATACCAGGTCTGGCTCGAGGACGGCTCCGCGCTCGTCGCCAAGTTCTATCGTCCGGCCCGATGGTCCTCAAGGGCGCTGCTGGAAGAGCACGCGTTCGCGCTGGAGCTCGCCGCTCGAGAGATTCCGGTCGTTGCTCCCCTTGCGGTCGGCGGCGAAACGCTTTTCGAGCACGAAGCCTTCCGCTTCGCGCTTTATCCGCGCCGGCCGGGTCGCACGCCGGAGCTCGACGATCCCGAGACATTGCGCTGGCTCGGCCGCTTCATCGCGCGCATCCATGCGGTGGGCGCGCTCGGGCGGTTTCAGCATCGCCCCGCAATCGACATGGAAAGCTTCGGGCGCGCGCCTTCGCGTTATGTCCTGGAGCACGACTTCGTGCCGGCCGAGCTTCGAGCCACGTATTCGAGTGTCGTCGAAGATGTGCTCCGGAGAGTGGAACGCGCGTACGAGCGTGCGGGACACGTGCGGACGATCCGGCTGCACGGCGACTGCCACAGCGGGAACATTCTCTGGACAGGCGAGGGACCGCACTTCGTCGATCTCGACGATGCGCGCACAGGCCCTTCCGTGCAGGACATCTGGATGTGGCTCTCCGGAGATCGGGACAGCATGCAGGCGCAGCTGAGTGCGGTGCTGCACGGCTATCGTGAATTCCACGATTTCGATCCCGCCGAGCTGTGGCTTATCGAAGCTTTGCGCACGCTGCGGCTCATCCATTACGCGGGATGGCTCGCTCAGCGCTGGGACGATCCGGCTTTCCCGGCGAACTTTCCGTTCTTCAACACGCAACGCTACTGGCAGGACCAGATCTTGACGTTACGCGAACAGGCGGCTGCGCTCGACGAACTCCCGCTGCAGGCCGAGTGAGCGCTGTCTGGATCCGGCCGGCGTGGCGTTCGCGATCAAGATGATTCTCCTGCTCGGCCTCGCTTACGGCGCGCTCCTGGGGTTCGTCTACTTCACGCAGGGGAGCCTCGTCTATTTTCCAAACATGGCACGCGAGCACGTCGCGACTCCGGCGATCCAGGGCCTGCCGTACGAGGACGTGTCGATACGCACGGACGACGGCGAGACGCTGCACGCCTGGTGGGTTCCCGCCGAAAGTCCGCGCGGGGCGGCGCTCGTGTTTCACGGTAATGCAGGCAACATTTCGCATCGCATCGACTATGCGCGCATGTTTCATGGGCTCGGTTACGGCACGCTGCTCGTCGAATATCGCGGCTATGGCAAAAGCACGGGCGCACCGTCGGAGGAGGGCACCTATCGCGATGCGCTGGCGAGCTGGCGCTGGCTGATGGAAACGCGTGGTTTGCCTCCCGGCGATATCGTCGTGTTCGGCGAATCGCTCGGCGGCGCCGTCGCCTGCTGGGTTGCCGCGCGTGAAAAACCCCGCGCGCTCGTGCTCGCGTCCACGTTCACTTCGGTACCTGATCTGGGCGCGGAGGTGTATCGCTTCCTCCCCGTTCGTCTACTCAGCCGCTTCAAGTACGACACGCTCGAATGCGTGAGCAAAGTGACCGCGCCGGTGCTCGTGGTGCACAGCCCGCGAGACGACATCGTGCCGTATGCGCACGCGGAGCGGCTTTACGCCGCCGCGAAGGAACCCAAGGAGTTCCTCGGGATCGCGGGCGGCCATAACGACGGGTTCCTCCACACGCGCGCGGAGTGGGTGAAAGCTTTGGGGGCGTTCCTCGAGCGTGCGCAGCGAAAAGCGATGTAACCGCGTCAGCGAGCTTTCGCCAGGTCGTGGACGTAGTCGGCGATCGCCAGAGAAGCCGTGAGCCCCGGCGACTCGATTCCGTAGAGATTCACGAGCCCTGCGACACCGTGATCGCGCGGCCCGTGAATCAGGAAGTCCGGCGCGGGTTCCGAAGGCGAATGTATCTTGGGACGTATACCGGTGTAGCCGGCCTGCAGCGCCCCATCCTTGAGGCCGGGGTAGTAGCGCCGGATGGCGGAATAAAAAGCGTCCTCGCGGGATTCGTTGAACCGGTAGTCGATGCGATCGATCCAGGCGAAGTCGGGGCCGAACTTCACCTGCCCGCCGAGATCGATCGTGACGTGCACGCCCAGCCAGTCCCGGCGGGCGACCGGGTAGATCAGCCGGTTGAAAGGCGAGGCGCCCGTCAGCGTGTAGTAATGGCCTATGGCGTAAAAAGTCGGCGGAATCGTTTCGGCCGGTATGCCGGCGAGGCTGCGTGCAACCGCCTGCGCGTTCAGCCCCGCGGAGTTGATGACAGTGTTGCACAGAAGCTCGACGGATTCCGAGCCGCCAACCTGCAGCACGATGCCTTCGCCCGTGACGGCACCCGACAGCACCGGGCTCGCGAGCGCGAGTGCGGCGCCGTGCTCTTCCGCGTCGCCGAGGTAAGCGAGCATCAGGCCGTGTGCGTCGATGATGCCGGTCGACGGAGACAGGAACCCTGCGATACAGCGTACGTTCGGCTCCAGCTCTGCGAGCTCGTCCTGTGAGAGCATGCGCAGATCGCTGCAGCCGTTGATTTCAGCCTGACTGCGGTAGCTTTCCAGGCCGACGAGCTCGGATTCGTCGCAGGCAACGATCACTTTGCCGATGCGCCGATGGTTTACCGCGTGCTCCGCGCAGTACGGGTAGAGTGCAGTGCGGCCAGCAACGCACAGGCGCGCCTTGAGAGAGCCCGTGGGATAGTAAATGCCGGCGTGTATGACTTCGGAGTTGCGTGAGCTCGTATGGGTGCCGAAGTGCTCTTCTGCTTCGAGCACGACGACCTCGCGCCCGCGCATCGCGAGCTTCCGCGCGACGGCAAGGCCCACGACGCCCGCGCCGATGACTGCGCAATCGATTTTTTCTGTCATTGGACTACATTCGGAGTAGCGGCTGCAGGTGCACGTCCGACTCCGCTAGCGGAGTTTCTCGAAAAGGGCACTCTTAGCATGGATTGGGACCCCGGTTTTGTCGAGCGCTCGCCGATGTTCGGGCCATTGGCGACGTACGGCGCCCGGTTGCGCAGCGAACGCGACTGGCCCCAACGCAGCGTGCTCCAGCATCTCCTGCGCGAGCGAGGCGTTTCGACGGCCGCAGGTGTGCCGCTTCGGCTCGTAGCCGACTTGGGTCCCGAGCCGTACGAAACGCGGATTCGCGAACGCGGAGAGATGCATTTTCGGGAGCGCGACTGGCACGATCTCTTCAACGCGCTCGTGTGGCTTGCCTACCCGCGCGCGAAATCCGCGCTCAACGATGCGCAGTCAGCGGCCTCGAGAATGCAGTCGTCGGCAGGGACTCGCAGTTCGTCGCAACGTGGGCCGCAGCGCGACGCGCTCACGCTGTTCGACGAAAACGGCGCGATCGTCGTCTCGAGCGACCCTGCACTGCTGGAAGATGTGCGGTGCTTCCGTTGGAAGCGTCTTTTCTGGACACGTCGCAGCGAGATGCAGTCCGCGATGCGGGTTTTCGCGTTCGGTCACGCTCTGCTGCACAAGGCGCTCGCGCCCTACATCGGCATGACGGCCCACGCGATGCTGCTGCCGGTAACCGCAGATTTCGTCCTCCGAGAGCCGAACGAGCAAAGAGAAGCGCTCGATCGGATCGTTGCGGCGGCTCTCTGGCGGATCACGAATCCCCGCTCACTTGCGCCGCTGCCGGTCCTGGGCGTGCCCGGCTGGTGGCCTGACAACGAGCACGCTGCGTTTTACGAGAACGTAGCGTATTTCCGCACGGGCCGCGGAAAACACTTGTTTTTGAAATAGTTCGCGCGAGACGCCTGGCCTATAATCCGCAGCGCGGTCACCACGCGTATCCGCCGGGCACGAACGGCGCGGCGACTTGAACTATAAGGCGCGGACCTCCATCTAACGCACGAAGTCCTACAACCAAAGGAAACCACCACCCTATGAAACGCATTTTCCTGTTTCTGGTGACCAACATCGCGGTCCTGCTGGTGCTGAGCGTGACGTTGCGGCTGTTGGGCGTCGAACAGATTCTGAATCAGCAGGGCACCGGGCTCGACTTTCAGTCGCTGCTGGTTTTCGCCGCGGTGATCGGATTCGGCGGCTCGTTCATTTCGCTGTTCATGTCGAAATGGATGGCGAAGCGGGCGACCGGCGCGCATGTCATCGAAACACCCGCGAACTCGACCGAGCGTTGGCTCGTCGATATCGTTCAGCGCCAGGCGCAGCGCGCCGGTATCCGGATGCCGGAAGTGGCGGTTTACGAGGCACCTGAGATCAACGCGTTCGCCACGGGCTGGAACAAGGATGCAGCGCTCGTCGCCGTCAGTACCGGATTGCTCAACAACATGACGCCGGATGAAGCCGAGGCCGTGCTCGGCCACGAGGTGTCCCACGTCGCGAACGGTGACATGGTGACGCTTGCGCTCATACAAGGCGTCGTCAATACGTTCGTGATCTTCCTTTCGCGTGTGATCGGCCACCTCGTCGACCGGATCGTGTTCAAAGTGGAGCGCGGACATGGCCCTGCGTTCTGGATCACGGCGATCGTCGCGGAGCTCGTGCTCGGCATACTCGCGAGCATGATCGTGATGTGGTTCAGCCGCCGGCGCGAGTTCAGGGCCGACTATGGCGGTGCAACGCTCGCAGGGCGCAACAAGATGATCGCGGCGCTCCAGCGTCTGCAGCTGAACTACGGCCAGCCGCCGCAATTGCCCGACCAGGTGAAGGCGTTCGGGATTTCCGGCGTGACTGGCGGCGGTCTGAAGCGGCTGTTCATGTCGCACCCGCCTCTGGAAGAGCGTATCGCAACGCTTCAGGCAACCACGATGTAACACGCCCGCGAGGCGACTTCGCTACGGAAAACGGCACGCTCCGGCGTGCCGTTTTTTTTTTACCGCAACCGCGGGTCCTGGACGGTTCCGGCAAGGGTGATCACAGATCGCCCGCGCACGCCGCCTCTCGACGCGAGGAGACCTTTGGCCGTCTTCGTGTAAACCGTGTCGGAACGGGCGGAAGTCATGAACGCAAGCCGCGTTGCAACGCGCGGATCATTGTAGTTAAACTCATCTTGCCCCCATGCACAGCTCGCATGTAGTGGCCACTACCGGCGATGTTCAGACGCAACGAATTCGACGTTCAAAATCGCGTCAACACAACGGATCCTGCCGCCGTTGCGGGCGAAGTGGCCTGCATATTCCAGGACCTGTACCAAACGCCCGACGCGGGCAACATCGGCGAAGCTTTCGCGGACATCACGGCGCTCTACAGAGGCGACCATCCGGCGTACTACGCCTGCGACACGTCCTATCACGACCTCCAGCACGTCCTCGACGTCACGCTCGCCATGGCGCGGCTCATGGACGGCGCAGTGCGCGCGAGCCACGCCGACATGTTGACTGAGCGGTTTTTCCGGTTCGGCATCATTGCCGGGCTTTTTCACGACTGCGGTTACATCCGCCACCGCAAGGATACGCGCCACATGAATGGCGCCGAGTACACGAAGGTACACGTTTCGCGCGGTGGGCGCTTTCTCGAGGAGTACCTCCAGAAGATCGGAATGGCGGACTTTGCGGCCGTCGCCGCCCGAACGCTGCACTTCACCGGTTACGAGATTCCGATCGACAGGATCCGTCTCGATCCCGAGCATCGCCTCATCGGAAACCTGCTCGGCAGCGCCGATATCCTCGCGCAGATGGCGGACCGCTGCTACCTGGAGAAGTGCTACGACAGGCTTTATCCCGAGTTCGTGCTCGGCGGGATAGCACGCCAGGCGCCCGAGAACGGGAAGGAGCAGGTCATCTTCGGTTCCGCCGCGGACCTGATCTTCCAGACGCCGCGGTTCTACGAGAGCGCGCAAAAGCGGCTACATCACGAGCTCGAAGCCTGCTGCAATTACGGCGAGAAGCATTTCGGGGGCGAGAATCTCTACTTCACCGAGCTCGACAAGAACGTGCGCCATGCGTGGCGCATCGCCGAGGTCAAGGACATCTCGCTGCTGCGGCGGCAGCCGCCCGACAACGCGCAGGCAGCGGTGGAAGACGAGCGCCTGATCTAAGGCAACAGCAGGATCTTGCCCGTGTGCTCCGCGCGTTCCATCGCGGCGTGCGCCTCCGCGGCCTGGGCCAGCGGCAAGGTGCGGCCGGTCACCACGCGGATACGCCCGCCTTCGATGTGAGGCCAGACCTGGGCTTCGAGCTCCGACGCGATGCGCGCCTTGAAAGCCGGCGGTCGGGTGCGCAGGGTCGAACCGGTGTATGTGAGCCGCTTCAGCATGACCGGCATGAGGTTCACCTCGACTTTCGACCCGAGCGCGAAAGCGAGCTGGATAATCCGCGCGTCGTGTGCCGCGGCTTTGAAGTTGCGCTCGATGTTCGGGCCGCCCACGATGTCGAGAATCACGTTGGCGTTGCCAAGCTCGCGCACGACCTCGACATAGTCTTCCTGCTTGTAGTCGATGACGCGGTCCGCACCGAGGTCACGGCAGATGCGGCAACGCGTTTCGGGGCTGTCCGTCGCAATGACTTTCGCACCGAACGCCTTGCCGAGCTGGATTGCTGTCGTCCCGATCCCGCCGGCCCCGCCATGCACGAGAAACGTCTCGCCGGCCTTGAGCCCCGCGCCGATGAAGACATTGCTCCATACAGTAAAGAAAGTCTCCGGAAGGCCGCCGGCGTCCTGGATAGTGACGCCCTTCGGTATGGGCAGGGACTGCTCCGCGTCAGCGACACAGAATTCCGCATAGCCGCCGCCGTTAGTGAGTGCCGTCACCCGGTCTCCGACCTTCCAGCGCTTTGCAGCCTTGCCGATGGCGACGATCTCGCCTGAGACCTCGAGACCCGGCAAGTCGGACGCCCCGGGCGGCGCGGGATAGAGTCCTTTGCGCTGCATGATGTCGGGACCATTGACGCCTGCTGCCGCGACCTTGATCAGCACTTCGTTGTCGCGCGGGCTCGGCACGGGCCGTTCGGTCAGCTTCAACACTTCAGGGCCGCCTGGCGCGCTGATTTCGACGGCTTTCATTTTTTCGGGCAGGGTCATACGCGTGCTCACTATTCGGTTCTTCGGATGATCATGGTTGGCGAGTGCCCGTGGCGCTGGACTTCCGTGCGCTTTGAAGCTCCGCCAGAACTTCGTCGGTATGTTCGCCTAACGCAGGCGGGTTCCGGTATACGCGCGGGCGCTCGCTGCCGATTCGCTGGGGGGAAACGACCACTTTCGACTGCACACCGTTCGGCAGTGTCATGTCCTGCACCCAATGCATATGCTGCACCTGAGGATCGGCGAGCACCTGCGAATACGTATTGATCGGCGCACACGGTACGCCGCGCGCGCGCAAGCGCTCGAGAAGCTCCGCGCCTGTGAGTCGGGCGAATTCGGCTTCGAGGAGATCGCGCAGCACGTTCTGATTCTTTGCGCGCTGCTCGGGCGAGGCGAAGCGCTCGTCGGAGGCCAAATCGACACGATCTATCACTTCACAAGCCGCTTCCCACAGCTTGTTCGTGCCCGCGGCGAGTGCAATGTAGCCATCGCGGCAGCGGAACGCCGCGTAAGGCGCGTTCATCGGGTGCGCTGAACCGAGCGCGACGGGATCGCGCCCCGTCGCGAAGAGCTCGCTCGTCTGCAGGTGCGCGATGCCCAGCATGCCGCCCAGCATGGACACGTCGATATGCTCACCCGCGCCGCCCGCGCGTACTTTGCAAAGCGCCGCAGCGATCGAGTAGGCGGCGTACAGACCGGAAGCGAAATCCGCGATCGGGATGCCGCACTTGGCGGGCCGGCCGCCCGGCTCTCCGGTGACGCTCATGACGCCGCTCATCGCCTGCACGGTCATGTCGAATCCGCCTTCGCTCGCGCGTGGGCCTGTCTGTCCGTAAGCAGACACCGAGCAATACACGAGCGAAGGCTTCACGGCCGCGAGTGCCGTGTAGTCGAGCCCGAACTTCGCCATCACGCCCGGCCTGAAGTTCTCGATGACGACATCAGCGGAGAGCGCAAGCTCGCGCGCGGCCTCGCGACCTTCGGTCGTCTTCAGGTCCAGCGCTACCGAGCGCTTGTTGCGATTGACGGACGCGAAATACTGGCTGTAACCCGCCATCATCGGAGGCCACGCACGCATGAGATCGCCGTCGGGTGACTCGATCTTGATCACGTCCGCGCCCATGTCGGCAAGCAGCGCGCCGCAGAAAGGTCCTGCGAGAACCTGGCAGAACTCCGCAACGCGTATGCCGGTGAGGGGAAGCATCTGATGGACGACGTGATAAGAGTCGGATTATAGGCGAGCAGTGCGGAACGTGAGAAACTCGGCGAGCGCGCATCCTGCGGGCGTCACCGAGGCATCCATGAGCTCCGTTATCGGCGTCAATCCCGATCGTCTGATCGACTTCGCCACCGAAGTCTACGCAAGCGCCGGTCTGCCGAAGGAGGACGCGCAACTGGTGGCCGACACGCTGGTGCAGGCGGATCTCTGGGGACACCAGTCGCACGGCGTATTGCGACTCGGCTGGTATCTCGATCGAGTGCGCAACGGCGTCATGAAGCCGAAGACGCAGCCGGAGCTCGTCGTCGACATGGGCGCTGTCGCGCTGATCGACGGTCACGACGGCGTAGGTCACGTACTGTCGGTGCTCGCGACGCGTGAAGCCGTCAAACGCGCGAAAGCACACGGCATCGGCGCGGTCGGAGTACGCAATTCCAATCACTTCGGCACGTGCATGTATTACACGCTGATGGGCGCGCGCGAAGGCTGCATGATGTTCCTCACGACGAATGGCGGCCCCGCGATGCCGCCGTGGGGCGGCATGAAAAAAATCATCGGCACCAATCCATGGTCGGTGGCAACGCCGGCAGGGCGCCATGCGCCGTTCGTGGTCGATATGGCGAATACCGGCGTCGCGCGCGGCAAGATCTATCTCGCGAGACAGAAGCGTCACCCGATCCCGCTGGGTTGGGCGCTGAACGCGGAAGGTGCGCCGACGACGGACCCGCAGGAGGCGATCGACGGAATCATTCTGCCGATGGCCGAGCACAAAGGCTACGCCATCGCGATGATGGTCGATGTGCTTTCAGGCGTGCTCACGGGAAGCGGTTTCCTGAGCAAAGTGCACAGCCCCTACAAGACGGCCGAAAAAAGCAATTGCGGGCATCTCTTCATCGCGGTGAACATCGAGATCTTCCAGCCGCTCGCGCAGTTCAACGCACGGATGGAGGAGTACATTGCAGAGCTGAAGTCCGTGCCGCGCGCGCGAGGGTTCGACGAAGTGTTCTATCCCGGCGAAATCGAGGCGCGCAACGACGTGCGCAATCGCAGGGACGGCATTCAGTTTCCGCAGGACACGATCGACGACTTGCAGCGCATCGCCCGCGAAACCGGGCTCGAATCGAGACTGCCATTTTGACGGGTCGAGCCATGTCAAGTCCGGTGCTCGTTGCGCTGGCGCTTTCGGCTGCTACGCTCGCCGATGCGCAAAGCTACCCCTCCCGTCCCATTCGCTACATCGTGCCGCAGGCACCCGGCGGGTCGTCGGACACGCTCGCTCGCATCGTCACGCAGCGTGCGGCCGAAGGTTTGGGTCAGCAGCTCGTCGTGGACAATCGGCCCGGTGCGACCGGCATCATCGGTGCGGAAGTCGTTGCACGAGCGAACGCCGACGGCCACACGCTCCTCCAGGTCGCGACTTCGCACGCGACGAATCCGGCCATGCAAGCGAAGCTTCCCTACGAAACGCTGCGCGATTTCGCCGCGATTTCGCTCCTTTCGCAGCAGCCGAATATCTGGCTCGTGCACCCGTCGCTCCCGATCCGCAACCTGAAGGAGCTGATCGCCTATGCGAAGTCGAAACCGGGTCAGATCAATTTTGCGTCGTCCGGCACCGGTGGCTCGCAGCATCTCGCAGGCGAGCTCCTGAAAAGCATGGCCGGGATCGAGATGACCCACGTGCCTTACAAAGGGAGCCCGCCCGCGCTCGTCGATTTGCTGGCCGGGCGCGTGCCGCTCATGAGCTCGACGATGCCACCCGCCCTGCCGCATATCAAGACCGGCAAAGTACGTGTGATCGCGGTGACCAGTGCGAAGCGCTCCGCCGTTTTGCCTGACGTGCCGACGGTCGCGGAATCGGGCGTTCCGGGCTATGAAGCGATCGCGTGGCAGGGTCTCGTCGCACCTGCGGGAACGCCAAAGGCGGTGATCGTGCGCTTGAACGCCGAGTTCGTGAAAGCGCTGAAGCAGCCGGACATAGCCGCGAAGTTGAACGAGCAGGGCTTCGAGACCGTAGCGAGCACGCCCGAATGGTTCGCGCAGTACACGAAAACGGAAATCGGGAAGTGGTCGAAAGTGATCAGGGCCGCGGGCATCAAGGGCGGGGAGGGCACATGAAGATCAAGGCGGTGCGCGCGCATGCGCTGTCCGCGCAACTCGAGGAGCCGTTGTGGACGGCACAGGAGGCGTTAAAAGACTCGAGCCTCATACTCGTCGAAGTCGAAACGGACGAAGGTCTGATCGGCTACGGTGAAATCAAAGGCTCGCCGCTGAAGTCGATTGCCGAGTGGGTGTTGCGTCTCGGCGAGGTCATTAAAGGCGCTGATCCACTCGCGCATGAAATCATCTGGAACCGGCTTTTCACGCTGACCGTGCCCCGTCCCCGCGCGATGTTCGGTGCGGATGGCGCCTTTCCACCGATCGCGAGGAGTGCCCGTCCACAAGTGATGGCGGCGATCGGCGGAATCGATATCGCGCTCTGGGACTTGAAGGGCAAAGCCGCCAACATGCCCGTCTACAAGCTGCTCGGCGGCGAGGCGCGACCGATTTTCACGTATTCGACAGGCGGCTATTACCCGCGCGATGCGACGATCGACCATGCGACGGCGGAAATGGCCTCGTTCGTCGAAAAGGGCTACCGCGCCGTCAAGCTCAAGACGGGCGGCTTCAGTGTCGAGGAGGAGATCGAGCGCGTGGGACGCGTGCGCGACGCGATCGGGCCCGGTACGCTGCTCATGATCGACAACAACGCCGCTTACGGCCTGAACGACTGTGTGCGGTTCTCCCGCGGCATCGAGAAGTACGGCATCACGTGGTTCGAGGAGCCGCTCCATTGGTACCTACAGCCGCGCGATTACGTCCAGCTTGCCGCGGAGACGAACATTCCGCTTTCTCATGGCGAGCGCGAGATCCATCGCTTTACCGTCCGCGATTTCATCGAGTGCGGGGCGATCAAATATCTGCAGTACGATTCCACGCGGGCGGCCGGGTTTACGGAAGCCCTGCGCGTCGCGCAGCTCGCGGAGCAGCACGGCGTCTTCGTGGTGCCGCATCACTCGCCGGAAATCCACGGCCATCTGGTCGTCGCGTTTCCGGAAGTCGGCTTTTGCGTGGAGTCGCACGGCTCCGATAGCCGTGATCCGCTGCGCCACAACCTGTATGGCGGGCGCATGCACATGCGAGATGGCTTTATTCACCTCGAGGACGCACCCGGTTTCGGAATGGAGATCGACTGGAAGATCGTCGAACGTTTCCGCGTTTGAGTGTTCGAAGTAGGGGCCCGGGTGCAGATTGGCCTCCCCGGCCCGCGCCTTGGCGCACCGCTTTTGTTTGTTTTCCACCCAGGAGCAGATCCATGAAAGTGCTGTTCACATTCGCCGCTGCAGTTCTCGCAACGCACGCCGCGACGGTTTCGGCTCAATCGGCTCAGAACTACCCCAATCGGCCCGTTCGGCTGGTCGTGCCTTTCTCGCCGGGAGGCGGTAACGACATCGTGGCGCGCTTCGTCGCGCAACGCATGACGGAATCCTTTGGGCAGACCGCCGTGGTCGACAATCGGCCGGGAGCCGGCAGCACGCTCGGTACCGACGTCGTCGCAAAAGCCCCGCCGGACGGCTACACGCTCCTCGTCACGCATAACGCGATCGCAATCAACGAAACGCTCTATCCGAAGCTCCCGTACGACGCCGAGAAAGATTTCGCGCAGGTGATCCTCGTGGGCTCGACGACGAATACCGTTGTCGTGCACCCGAAGGTGCCCGCGAAGACGACGAAGGAGCTGATCGCGCTTGCCAAATCGAAATCCGGCGCGCTCAACTACGGCAGCACGGGCGCGGGCGGCACGTCGCATCTCGCAATGGAGTATTTCAAGCTTTCGACCGGGACTGATCTCGTGCACATCCCGTACAAGGGGACCGGTCCGGCGCTGATCGATCTCGCCGGCGGGCAGGTGCAGGTCATGATTTCCGCGCTGCCGGGCACCATCCCATACATACAGGGGAAACGTGTGGTTGCGCTGGCCACGACCGGTGCGAAACGCTCCGCGTTCCTGCCCGAGCTTCCGACGCTGAACGAGTCGGGGGTACCGGGTTATGTCTTCGACACCTGGTATGGCTTACACGCGCCCGCGAAGACGGCCCGGGACATCGTCACGAAGCTCAATACGACGCTTGTGAAAGCGCTGGGGACACCTGCAGTGAAGGAGCAGCTCTTCAAGGCAGGTATCGAAGCCGATCCGGGCACGCCGGAAGCGTTCAGGAAGTTCATGATCGCCGAAATCCAGAAAATGGCGAAGATCATCAAGGCGTCGGGCGCGAAACCGGAAGTTTGATCCTGTGGTAAGGTCATCGGCCAGAGGGGGCCGATGAAACTGCCACAACACAATCGCTACGATTACGTTCCGCTGCCCGAGCGCAGGGACTATAGCTGGCCCGGCGGCAAGCGCCTTGCGTTCTGCATCACCACCAACGTGGAAGTTTTCGCGTTCGGCAAAGGGCGCGGCCACGACAACGCGAAACACGGCGAGCCGCAAACCCAGCGTAATTACTCGTGGCGCGATTACGGTAACCGCATCGGCATCTGGCGGCTCTTCGATCTCGCGGACGAGCTCCGGATGCCGCTCGCGCACAACACCAACAGTCTCCTGTACGACTACGCGCCCCAGATTTTCGCGCGCCTGCGCAGCCGCGGAGACGAAATCGTCGCGCACGGCCGTACGAATTCGGAGAACCTTCACGATTTTCGCTGGGAAGACGACGAAGCGCGCGCGATCGGGGACGTGACCGAGACGTTCGCACGTAACGAAGGGAAGCGTCCGAAAGGCTGGATGGGCGCCGGCGCATACGAGAACAGCTGGACGCCCGACGTGCTGAAAGAGGCCGGTTACGAATACATCATGGACTGGCCGCACGACGACCAGCCGATCTGGATGCGAACGCGCGCGGGCCCGATACTCTCGGTTCCATATCCCGTGGAGCTCAATGACTCGCCTCAGGTGGTGCACCGGCAGCATACGGGACGCGAGTTCTGCGACATGCTCGTCGATCAGTTCGAGGAGATGGTCGAGCAGAGCGCGAAGCATCCGCTGGTCTGCAACGTGTCGATCCATCCCTACGTCTTCGGCTATCCGTTCCGTCTGCGTCCGCTGCGCAGGGCGCTCGAGCACTGCTTCTCAAACAAGTTCATGGACCGCGTGTGGAAATGCAAGCCGGAGGACGTTTCCGATCACTGCCGCAAGCTCGAGCCCGGCATCGTGCCGGGTTCGTAGAGTTTTCCTGCGCTCGTGAAACCTGAAATCCTCCTGACGGCTCCGATATACGCGCCGGTGCTTTCGGCGCTCGAGCACGACTTCATCGTCCACAAGCTGTGGCAGGCCGCGGACCGTGAAAAGTTTCTGGGCGACGTCGCCGGCGCGGTACGAGCGGTCGTCACGACCGGCCTCGTCGGTTTTCAAGGCCGCTACATCGATCGGCTTCCGAAGCTCGAGCTCATTGCGTGTTTCGGCAATCCACGTGGCACCGTGGATCTTGCCGGCGCTGAGAAACGCGGTATTCCCGTCACGAACACACCGGATGGAATTTCGCCCGCAGTGGCGGAGCTCGCCGCCGGGATGGCCGTTGCCCTGATGCGCCGTATCTGCGAAAACGACCGTTTCGTACGTGCGGGACGCTGGCTGCAGACTGCGCCACGTCCCGGGACGACGCTTATCGGCAAGACGTGCGGCATCGTCGGGCTCGGGCAGATCGGACGGGGAACCGCCGCGCGCCTCGAGGCTTTTGGCATGAAAGTCGGCTATCACGGCCCACGCAGGAAGGACGACGCCGGATATCCTTACTTCGAGGATGTGGAAAGCCTCGCCCGTGCGTCTGACTGCCTGATCGTGGCATGCCCCGAGAGACCTGAAACCCGTGGTCTAATAGACGCGCGCGTGCTCGATGCGCTCGGGTCAGACGGTTTCGTCGTGAACGTCGCGCGAGGCTCAGTCGTAGACGAACAAGCCCTTATCGCAGCACTTCGCGACAAGCGTATCGCCGGCGCGGCGCTCGATGTCTACTGGGACGAACCCAGAGTGCCGTCGGAGCTCGTCGGTATGGATAATGTCGTGCTGCTGCCGCACATCGGCTCGACGACTCGCGAAATTCGTGAGGAGCGCGGCAGGAAGCTGCTGGCGAATCTCCGGGCGCATTTCGCCGGGCAGCCGGTGCTGAACCCGGTCGTTCAGCGGGGAAGAGGTTACGGCGACAGGGATTGAGAGGCACTCTAAGGAGGTAGAGATGAAATACCGGAAGACAGAAGCAAAAGAGGCCGCGAGAGAGATGCTGAAAGGTGTGTGGACCGCCTTGCCCACCAACTTTCTGGACGACGATCGCCTGGATGAAGCTGCGATCGCGTGGAACCTCGAATACTGTATCTCGGAGCTGCAGCTCGACGGCCACTACTGTCTCGGCAACGTCGGCGAGTTCTGGGCCATGACGAACGAAGAGCGCATGCGCGTTCACGAGATCAACGTCGAGGTGAACAAGGGCCGGGTTCCGCTGATCGCGGGGTGCCACCATCAGAACCCGAACGAGGTGATCAGGCTCTCGCAGCATGCGCAGGCGGTCGGTATCGATTTCGTCATCATCCTGACGCCGTATGTGGCGGCCGCAGGCGACGAAGCGATCTACGAGTTCTATCGCTACGTGTGCGAGAAGATCGACATCGGTGTCGTTCTGTTCAACACCGAGGCGACGTACCCGATCAGCGCATCGCTCGCGAAAAGACTGGCGAAGATACCGAACATCTGCGCGTTCAAGCAGGGTGTGT
>DASRIK010000392.1:0-2766 GCA_035650035.1 Burkholderiales bacterium
AGCGGCTTGCGCGAACGCGGCTTCAGCTCTTTCGCTTTCGTTTCTTCGTCGAGCACGTCCGGCGAAGCCTGGTAGCCGACCGCGATCATCGCCATCGGGGTGTATTCCTCAGGAATGTTGAACGCGGCCCGTGCTTTCTGAGCGTCGTAGCCGCCCATCTGGTGCACAGCCAGACCCATCGAGGCGCCCTGTAAGGCGAGGCATACGCTGGCAGCTCCGGTGTCGTGCTGGCCATAGCGGTTGGGCTTGCCGCTGTGCTCGAAAATGCTGCCGCCGCATGACAGGAGCAGCACCGGCACATTCTTCACCCATTTCCTGTTGTTTTCCGAGAGGCAGTCGAAGGCTTTCTGCCAGCCTTCGGGATCGCGCTTGCGATCGAATATGAGGTAGCGCCAGGGTTCGTCGCCGTTGCACGAAGGCGCCCAGCGCGCCGCCTCGAGGAGCGCGGCGAGCTGCTCGCGCGAAACGGTGCGGTTCACATCGTATGCGCGGGGACTCCAGCGTTTAGCGAGAAGCTCGTTGATAGGGACACGTGTCTGGGCCTTACGATCGTCCATGGACTCCTCCCCCCGTTGCAAAGGCCGAAAACTATAGCAGACCGGGGCCGCGATCGTTCACGCGCCGGACAGCGAGACAGAAAGAACCGCGCCGCAGCCTCGCAGCGGCTAATCGGCGGTGCGCTGCTGCCGCTCCGGAAAACCGCGCGGTCGTTGCGCCACGTCCGCTTCGAAAAGCTCCCGCAACTGCGCGCTCACCTGTTGAGCTGTCTGAATGAGCTGCGCTTCGTCGTGATGGACCGCGTACTGCGCCTGAAGCTGAGCTTCGTCGTGCTCGCGGAAGAAAGTGATCGCGTGCTGCGCGGCGGCGATACCGAAGTCGAGCCTGAGCAGTGCCTGATGCGCGACTTCGAGACTCGCCGGAAAGGTATCCCGATGGATGTTGCGTATGCCGAGGTCGCGCAGCCGGAAATAGTGAACGCGGTTGCGCGCGCGGGCAAGGATTTCGAGGTTCGGAAAATGCTTTCGAACGACCGTTGCGGTTTTCACTGAAGCTTCCACATCGTCGATCGCGAGGACGAAAAGCTTCGCTTCGCCTGCTTTGGCCGCGTGCAACAGCTCGGGGCGCGACGCATCGCCGTAGTAGATCCGATTGCCGAAACGACGTACGAAATCGACTTGCGCGTAGCTCGCTTCCAGCGCGGTGAACGGGATACCGCACATGCGCATGACGCGCGAGACGATCTGTCCGAAACGACCGTAGCCCGCGATGATGACCGGCGCCGGTGGCCCGTCGATCCGATCGTAGTCGGCGGCGACTTTGCGGGCGCTGAAAACCGCAAGCAGCCGCTCCTGCAACAACATCGCAGGCACGGCAAGCACCATGGATATCGTCACGACCATAACGAGCAGCTCTCGCGTTCCGGCATCGAGCACACCCACCGCGGCCGCGGCACCGAACAGGACGAACGCAAACTCGCCGCCCTGTGCGAGTGAGATCGCGAATCGCTGGCCTTCGCTCACGGATATTCGGGCCGCCGCCGCAATGGCAAAGACCACCAGGAACTTGATGAGGATGACGCCGAGGCCCAGTCCGAGCAGGTAGAGCGGCGTTTCACGAAGCAGCGTCAGATTGGCGCCCATACCCACGGTCACGAAGAAAAGTCCGAGAAGGAGCCCTTTGAACGGCTCGATGTCGGCCTCGAGCTCGTGCCGGAATTCGGAGTCCGCGAGCATGAGCCCGGCGAGAAACGCGCCCAGCGATATGGACACGCCGATGCTCTCCATGATCACCGCCGCGCCGATAACGAGCAGCAACGCGGCCGCGGTGAAAACTTCGGCGCTGCTATGGCTGGCTATGAACTTGAGCACCGGGCGCACGATGAGCCGCCCCACGACGATGAAAGCGGCGATCGCGGCGATCGCCTTCGCGGCTTCGGTCCAGTCGACTGCATCTTTCAGCGACGCATATGCGAGTAGCGGCATCAGCGCGATGAGCGGGATGACCGCGATGTCCTGAAAGAGCAGCACAGCGAAAACTTTCTGCCCGTAGCTCGAGTTGAGCTGGCCGCGCTCCGAGAGAGAAGCAAGCACGATGGCCGTGGAAGACATCGCAAGTCCTGCTCCGGTCACGAGCGCCGCCTGCCATGACAGGCCAAGCCAGGCACCGAGCAGCGCGAGCGCGAGGGCACCCAGTACGACCTGCGCACTGCCGAGGCCGAAAACATCCCTGCGCATTCTCCAGAGCCTTTCAGGGTCGAGCTCCAGGCCGACGAGAAACAACAGCAAGGCAACGCCCAGCTCGGCAACCCCTCGCATGTTCTCCGTATCGCTCATGAGACCGAGACCCCAGGGGCCGAGCAGCATGCCGGCCGCGAGATAACCCAGAACGCCCCCGAGCTTCAGCCGCTGGAACAGCGGCACGAGCACTACAGTGGCCAGAAGGAAAACAGCGGCGAGCTCCAAGATGTGCATTGCTATCCCGTCGTCCTGGGCCATGCCAGGATCCATTGTGAACGTACGATCACTATCTCGCGGCCTCGACGGACACGCGCCAGGTCGCGGCCATTCCGAGCAGCGCCCCAAAACCTGCGATCGCAAGCGCCGTATGGATACCCGCCCACGCAGCGACCGCGCCCCAGAGCACACTGCCGGCCGTCATGCCGATCGCGTACGCGACGAGATAAACCGACAGCGCTCTCGCGCGCACCCACGAAGCCACGGCCGTTTGTGCGCTCACATGCAGCGTGGAGACGATGGCGAGCCACGC
>DASRIK010000393.1:0-3361 GCA_035650035.1 Burkholderiales bacterium
CTTTGCCCGCTTCGCAAGCACGTGATCTTCGAGCGAAACCCGGTCCGTTACCGCTTCGATCGCGGAATTCAGCAGTTCGACGATGAGGACGAGCAGCACGGATGCGACCATCATCGCCTTACCGAGACCGCCTACGGGTGAATGCAGCGCGATCGGTATCAATATCAGTGCCAGCAGTACTTCGGCCCGGAACGCACCCTCGTGCTGAAACGCGGCGGACAATCCATCGAGCGAGTAGAACAATGCGTTCCAGAGCCGCGTGAACGGACTTCGGCTCTTCTGGTGCGCTTTCATGCTGGAGACCATTTCAGGTCGAGCTCGCGGGCGGCTTTCACGTCGTCGAGCCGCCGGACGGGCGTGCTGTACGGCGCGCCTTTCACGAGCTCCGGGCTGGTGCGCGCTTCTCCCAGTACGCTTTTCATTGCCGCGACAAACGCGTCGAGCGTTTCCTTCGATTCGGTTTCGGTGGGCTCGATCAGCAGGCATTCCGGAACGAGCTGGGGGAAGTACGTTGTCGGCGCATGGAAGCCTTTGTCGAGGAGCCGCTTCGCGAAGTCCATCGCGCTGACGCCGGTTTCGTCCTTGAGCCGCTTCAACGTGATGATGAACTCGTGGCTCGCGCGGCGGTTCGGGAACGCGAGATCGAAACCGGCTTTCGCGAGCTCGCGCATAAGATAGTTCGCATTGAGCGTGGCAAACTCCGCGACGCGCTGCATGCCTTCCGCGCCGAGCATGCGTGCATACGCGTAGGCCCGCAGCAGCACGCCCGCATTGCCCACATGCGCGCCCATGCGTCCGATGCTCTCCGGCAAATGGTCTTCCGCGAGCAGCCGGTATTTTCCGCCCGTGTTGGCGACGACGGGGACGGGAAGATAAGGCGCGAGCGTGCTGCCGACGCCGACCGGACCGGAACCGGGTCCCCCACCTCCATGCGGTGTCGAAAACGTTTTGTGCAGGTTGATATGGATCGCGTCGAAACCCATATCGCCCGGCTTCACCTTGCCGAGGATCGCGTTCAGGTTCGCGCCGTCGTAATAAAGCAGCCCGCCCGCTTCATGCACGATGCGCTGAATATCCAGGATGCGCGGCTCGAAGACGCCCAGTGTCGATGGATTCGTAAGCATGAGCCCGGCCGTCTGCGGTCCTGCCGCCTGCCTGAGCGCATCGATGTCGACGTTCCCGTCAGCGTCCGTCGGAATTTCGCGCACGCTGTAACCGCACATGACGGCCGTCGCGGGATTGGTGCCATGCGCCGCCGCCGGCACCAGGATCTCGCTGCGCCGGGTGTCGCCCCGCGCGTCGTGATACGCGCGGATCATCGCAACGCCCGCGAGCTCGCCCTGCGCACCGGCCATCGGCGCGAGGCTCACCGCGGCCATGCCCGTAACGTTCTTCAGCATTTCCTGAAGCTCGTACAAACACGCGAGAAATCCCTGCCCGGTTTCGTCCGGCGCATCGGGATGGCGCATGAGGAACTGCGGAAGCATCGCGAGCGCATTCGCTCCGCGCGGGTTGTACTTCATCGTGCACGATCCGAGCGGATAGAAATGCGTGTCGATCGAAAAATTCTTCTGCGAGAGCGCGGTGTAGTGGCGCACCGCATCGAGCTCGGAAACTTCGGGCAACAGCGGCGGCTCGCTCCGCAGAAGGCCCTCCGGGATCTCGAGCGCCGCGCCTTCCGGTGACACCACTTGCGCCCGGTTGAGCCGGCCGCGTCTGGAACGCTCGAAGATCAACATACTCGATTACTTCAGCGACGCCAGCGCGGCATCGTAATTCGGCTCCTGCTTGATCTCCGGCACGAGCTCCGAATGCAGCACCTTATTGTTCTCGTCGAGCACGACGACTGCGCGCGCGGTCAGGCCTTTCAGCGGGCCATCCGTCACGTCGACGCCGTACTTGGAATGAAAATCGCGGTTTCGAAACGTCGACAGCGTGACCACGTTGTTGAGGCCTTCGGCTCCGCAGAACCGTCCGCCAACGAACGGAAGATCCGCCGAGATGACGAGCACGACCGTATTGTCGAGCGAGCCGCCTTTTTGATTGAACGTGCGCGTCGACGTCTGGCAGACGGGCGTATCGAGACTCGGCACGATGTTCAGCACCTTGCGCTTGCCTGCATAATCCTTGAGGCCCACGTCCTTCAGGTCCTTGCCAGTCAACGTGAAGTCCGTGACCGTATCACCTTTCTTCGGAAAGTTGCCGTTCACGGTGATGGGATTGCCTCCCAGCGTTACGTTTGCCATGTCGTTCTCCTTGCTATTGTTTGACCGCGCTTGCCAGCGCACCGGCATAGCGCTCGAGGTCTTTGTGGGTCTTGGTTTCGGTCGCGCACACGAGCAGCGCCTGACCGAGCTCTGGATAGTGCGGCCCCGTGAGATCGAGGCCGGCCAGTATGCCTTCGCGTCTCAGCGCCCGCAACACGGCATCGACAGGCTTGTCGAGCTTCAGCACAAACTCGTGAAACACCGGCGAGTCGAAGGCGCGATGAACGCCAGGCACTGCAAGCAGGCGCTTGCGAAGCTCGAGAGTATTCGCATGACATGCGCGAGCGACCTCGGCGAGGCCTGCAGGACCGAGCAGCGTCATGTATATCGTCGCCGCCGTTACCATGAGACCCTGGTTGGTGCAGATGTTGGACGTAGCTTTGGAACGCCTGATGTGCTGCTCGCGCGCCTGCAGCGTCAACGTGTAACCGCTGCGGCCGTCGAGGTCCACCGTCCGCCCGACGATTCTTCCCGGCATCTGGCGCACGAGCGCTTCGCGGCACGCGAGAAAGCCGAAGTACGGTCCGCCGCCGGAGAGCGGAACACCCAGCGGCTGCCCGTCGCCCAGCGCGATATCCGCGCCTTTCTTGCCCCAGCGTCCCGGTGCCTCCAGAAGCGCGAGCGCCGTTGGATTGACGACAGCGATCACGAGCAGGCCGTGCGCGTGCGCCCAGTCGACGAGCTCGTTGACCGGCTCCAGCACACCGAAAAAGTTCGGTTGCGCGAGGATGAGGGCGGCGTGCTCTTCGGTGCGCAGCTGTTCCAGCGCCTGCATCGAGATGCCACCCGTGGCGCTGTCGAACGGAATTTCGGTGAGCTCGATGCCCTGATTGCGAACGATCGTGTGCGTCGCCTTACGCCATATGGGATTCAGCGCGCGTGGAACGAGCACACGCCGGCCGCGTTTGTGCGATCGCACAGCCATCAACACGCCTTCCGCGAGCGCCGACGCGCCGTCGTAAAGACTCGCGTTCGTCACGTCGAGACCCGTGAGCGAAGCCATCATCGTCTGGTATTCGTAGAGCAACTGCAGCGTGCCCTGGCTCGCTTCCGCCTGGTAAGGCGTGTAGGACGAATAGAACTCTCCGCGGGTG
>DASRIK010000394.1:0-2993 GCA_035650035.1 Burkholderiales bacterium
GATCCTGGTCTCGATCGAGCACATCGTTAATGAGGTAGACCGTCGCGGAGAGCGCGCAGAAGATGAAGAAGGCGAGGACCGCCTTCACGACGGCGTCTCGTTCGTTGAGCCGCTGGGAAAACACCAGGGCCGCAAAGACGAAGAGGTTCTTCGTCCATTGACCCGGGCGCAATGAAATCAGGAGATTGAGGAGAACGGGGCGAGGGCCCTGACTGATCGGCATCCGAAGCGGAAGGACTTAAAGTCCTCCCGCTCCGGCGAATTTCCTCTGCTGAAAACATTCCTTGCAAAACACGGGGCGACCCTGCGTTGGACGAAACGGAACGGTCGTCTCCTTGCCGCATGCCGAGCATGTGGCCGTGGTTTCGACGCGCTCGCGAATCCCGGGCGACGCTGCCCGGGCTGCCCGCTTGGCCTTGCAGGCCTTGCATCGTTTCGGTTCGTTCTTGAAGTTCTTGTCCGCAAAGAAGAGCTGCTCACCAGCCGTCCAGACGAACTCCGCGCCGCAATCCACACAACTCAGGATCTTGTCTTGGAACTCCATCGTGTCGCCCCTTGCTCGCGCCCTTTACTCTGCGTCGCGTCGCATTTTCTTGCGGTTACGTTTACGCGCCAGCGCCTGTTTGGCCCTGCGCTTGTCTCCGGGCTTCAAGTAGAAGGAGTGCTTCTTGATATCCTTGATGATATCTTCCTGCTGTACCTTCCGTTTGAACCGCCGAAGAGCACTCTCGATCGATTCACCGTCCTGCACTTTGACTTCCGCCACGCTTGATTACACCCCCTCAAATCGGGCGATCGTGACGACTTCCCGGGCTTGCCATCACGCGGTCTTGTATAACGATTGTGTTACGCTAATTCGGGACTGCGAATCTTAGGCGCAAAGCTGAAGCCCCGTCAACGAATTAGTCCTTCAGAACAACCCTTTTATATCCAAGAGTTTACTGCACAAACGTGGATTCCACGCGAGTTCTGGTCATCGGCAACGGCGGGCGCGAACACGCCCTGGTCTGGAAACTGGCCTCCGAGCGGAGCGTCTCGGACATCGTTTGCGCACCCGGAAATGCCGGAATCAGCCGGATAGCGCGGTGCATTCCTGTCGATCCCGCTGATGCGCACGCCGTCGCCGAGATTGCCAGGCGCGAAGAGATCGATTTCACGATCGTGGGCCCCGAACTGCCTCTCAGTCGCGGCGTCGCCGACGTGTTCGCGGCCGAAGGCAATCTGCTGTTCGGTCCGACGCAGCGCGCCGCGCGTCTCGAGTCGAGCAAGGTGTTCGCGAAGGAGTTCATGCACCGCTGCGGCGTGCCCACGGCGCGTTATCGATCGTGCGACGCGGCCGCTCAGGCGATCGCCGTCCTGCGAAGCGGCGAGTTTGCGTTTCCAGTAGTGTTGAAGGCGGATGGCCTTGCGGCGGGCAAGGGCGTCGTGATTGCCGCGAATCTCGAAGAAGCCGAGTCGCACGTGCAGTCGATGATGGTCGACAAGCGCTTCGGCCAGGCCGGGACGCGCATCGTGATTGAGGAGCTGCTCGTTGGACGAGAAGCGTCGTTCTTCGTCCTGAGCGACGGCACCCGCGCGATGCCGCTCGGTTCAGCCGAGGATCACAAACGCGCTCGCGACGGCGACGAGGGGCCGAACACCGGCGGCATGGGCGCGTACGCGCCGAGCTCGCGGTTCGATCGCGCGACCGAAGCGCGGGTGATGAACGAGATCGTGATCCCCGTGCTCGAGGGCATGCGCAGCGAGGGCAGCGAGTTCCGCGGATTCCTGTTCGTCGGCCTGATGCTGACCGAAGACGGCCCGAAGGTCATCGAGTTCAATGTCCGGTTCGGGGATCCGGAGGCTCAGGTGATTCTTCCCGCGATCACTGACGATCTGTCCACGCTCTTGATGAGCGCGGCCGCCGGCGAGTTGCAGGCCACTCGCGCCGCGATCGATCCCGATCCGCGCGTCGCGGTGGTGCTGGCCTCGGGCGGATATCCGGACACTTACGAAACCGGGAAGGTGATCCACGGCCTCGAAGCGGCCGAAGCGTTGCCCGGCATCAACGTGTTTCACTCCGGCACCGCGAAGCGCGACGCGGATATCGTGACGGCGGGCGGGCGGGTCTTGACGGTCGTGGCGTCGGGCGGCGATTATCGGAACGCGATTGACCGCGCGTACGGCGCGGCCGGAAAAATCCATTTTGAAGGCATGCACTACAGAAAGGACATCGGCGCCAAAGCGCTCCTCTGACCAGACATGACACCAACACCACTCCAAGTACTGATATTGATGGGCTCGCCGAATGACGCTCCGGTCATGCAGGGGGCCGTCGACGTGTTGAAAGAGCTTGGCATCTCGGTCGAGATGACGGTGGCATCGGCCCACCGTTCGCCCGACCGCGTCATGCGCCTGCTGGCGGACGCCAACACGCGCGGCGTCAGCGTGTTTATCGTCGGAGCCGGCGCTGCCGCGCATCTCGGCGGCGTCGTGGCTGCACACGTGACGAAGCCGGTCATCGGCGTGCCGATTGATTCCTCCGCGCTCAACGGGCTCGATGCGCTCTTGTCGACCGTCCAGATGCCGCCCGGCGTCCCGGTGGCCACGGTGTCCATCGGCAAGCCCGGTGCGACGAACGCCGGTGTGCTCGCGGCGCAGATTCTCGCGCTCGGCGACAAAGGCATCGCGGAGCGCGTGGAAAAGTACAAGCGCGGATTGGCGGAGAAGGTAGAGGAAGCTGCTCGCAAACTCGGCGGTGCTCCTAATCCCTAATCCCTAATCCCCAATCCCTAATCCCTGAAATGAAGTACTCCATTGTCACATTCGGTTGCCGGGTCAATCAGGCAGACTCCTTTCAAATCGAGGAGCAGCTGATTGCGGCCGGCGGCGCCGCCTCATCGACCCAGGACGCGGATGTGGTGGTCGTCAATACCTGCTCGGTCACCAGCTCCGCGGACCAGGGCTCCCGTCAGATCGTTCGAAAAATCGCAAGAGAGAATCCGAACGCGCGC
>DASRIK010000395.1:0-4125 GCA_035650035.1 Burkholderiales bacterium
GGCATCGGCTCCGTGACGGGTAAGCTCCTGCCCACGGGCAAACCTCTCGACGTGATCGACAGCACCGAAGTGAGCTGCGTGGATGTCGCGATGCCGACCGTGTTCCTGCGCGCCGAGAAGCTCGGCAAGACGGGCTACGAAAGCGCGGCCGACCTCGACAGCGACAAGGCGATGATGGAGCGCATGGAAGCGATCCGGCGCAAGGCCGGTGTGCTGATGGGCATGGGCGACGTGTCCAAAGGCGTCGTGCCGAAAATCGCGCTGCTCGCGAAGCCCGCGAAAGACGGCTCGATTGCCGTGCGCTACTTCGTGCCGGATGCCTGCCACAAGGCGCTCGCGGTGACCGGCACAGTCTGCCTTGCTTCGGCGTGCGCGATTCCCGGCACCGTTGCGTCACAGCTCGTCACTCTGCCGCCGGCGCCGCAGGGCATCATTGAGATCGAGCATCCCTCGGGCAAAATCTCGATCGATCTCGATGCCGATTTTACGAACGGCAGGCAGGAGCTTCGCCGTGCAGCGCTGATCCGCACCGCCCGCAGGATTTTCGAAGGTCGCGTGTTCGTGCCGAAACACGTGTGGGCGGGTCCCGATCGCCTCGAAGACGAGCGGGAGATCGTGCGCGAAATCGCCGCGGCCTAGTCTCGCGACGTGAGCGTCGCGGTCATTGGCGGCGGATACGCCGGAATGGCTGCGGCCGTGACGCTCGCGGACGCAGGCGTACGCACGACGGTTTACGAAGCCGGAAGCGAGCTCGGGGGCCGCGCGCGACGCGTGGTCGTGAACGATGCCGTGCTCGACAACGGCCTTCACATCCTGGTCGGCGCGTACACAGAGACGCTGCGACTCATCCGCGCAGTGCACCCCGAGCCGGCGAAAGCGCTGTACAGGCTGCCGCTCGACTGGCGCATTCATCGGCGCTTCCATCTGAAGACCTGGCCTCTGCCGGCTCCACTGCATGTCGGGATGGGCCTGCTTACGTCGAGCGGCGCACGCTGGTCCGAGCGCATCAAAGGCGCGCGTTTCATGGCAGCCATGCGGTCCTCTGGATTTCGGCTGCAGCGCGACACCACGGTGAGCGCGCTCCTCGCCGGCCACCACCAGGGGCCCACGCTTACGCATTACCTCTGGGAGCCGCTTTGCGTTGCAGCGTTGAACACCCCGCCGCAGATCGCGTCGGCCCAGACATTTCTCAATGTCTTACGAGACGCGATGGATGGCAGCCGTGCAGCCGGCGACATCCTGCTCGCGCGAGTCGATCTCTCCGCTCTCTTCCCCGATCCGGCGGCCGCCTATCTGCGGGCGCGCGGCGGTAAGGTGATCGCCGGCACTCTGGTGACGGGCCTGGATGAGCGACCGAACGGCAGCACCGTGATCACGCGTGCGGGCGAGGACCACTACGAGCACGTGGTCTGCGCAGTCTCGCCGCACCGTGCCGCCGCGCTGCTCTCACGGCTTGCAGGAATGAGCGACATCGTCGCGACGCTGGAGCGCTTGCGATATCAGCCGATCTATACGGTGTTCCTGCAGTTCTCGCAGGCGGTCGAGCTCCCGGCGCCGATGCTCGGTCTCGATGCGACCGCCCACTGGATTTTCGATCGCGGCGCGATATCGGGACAACCGGGGCTCGTCGCGGCGGTGATCAGCTCGGCGGGCGAGCATCAGCGTCTCACGCTCGAAGAGCTCGCGATGCTTGTACACGGCGAGCTCGAACGCGAGCTCGGCCCGCTGCCGCCGCTCGCGTGGCATCGCGTGATCGCCGAAAAGCGCGCAACGTTCGAGTGCGCCGTAGGCGTGAAGCGCCCGGCGACCCGCACCCCGCTCGCGAACGTGCATCTGGCCGGCGATTACACGGCGAGCGATTATCCGGGAACGATCGAAGCGGCCGTGCGCAGCGGCATCGCTGCTGCGCACCAGGTGCTGGAAATCGGCGCAGTGCGCGAGCGAGCCGAGAGCGTCGCGTCCGACCGCGTCGATCACGTGCGGACGCTATAATCCGGTCCACTTACGACCGAAGGAGAACGCGGGTGTCGGAACGCGAATCGATGCAGTATGACGTCGTGATCGTTGGCGGAGGACCCGCGGGTCTCGCTGCAGCGATTCGCTTGAAGCAACTCGCGGCGGAGCGCAACGCCGAAGTCGGTGTGTGCGTGCTCGAAAAAGGTTCGGAGATCGGAGCGCATATCCTTTCGGGCGCGGTCATCGATCCGCGCGCGCTGAACGAGCTTATTCCCGACTGGCAACAGCTGGACGCGCCGCTCAATGTACCGGTAACCGAGGACCGCTTTCTCTTCCTCACCGAGGGCGGCTCGCTCAAGATGCCGGAAGCGATGCTTCCCGGCTGCTTCAAGAATCACGGCAATTACGTGGTGAGCCTCGGAAACGTCTGCCGCTGGCTGGGCCAGCAGGCCGAAGCGCTCGGCGTCGAAATCTTTCCGGGTTTTCCCGCAGCCGATGTTCTCTATGACGAGAACGGCGCCGTCAGCGGCGTGGTCACCGGCGACATGGGCGTCGATCGTGAGGGCAAGCCGACCGACGCCTATCAGCCGGGCATGGAGCTCCACGCGAAGTACACCTTCTTCGCCGAAGGGTGTCGCGGGCATCTCGGCCGCAGGCTGCAGGAGCGCTTTCGCCTGCGAGCCGGCGTGGACCCGCAGGTCTACGGCATCGGTCTCAAAGAGCTGTGGGAGCTCAAGCCCGAGCATCACCAGAAGGGCCTCGTGATGCATACGGCGGGCTGGCCGCTCGCCAGTGACACCTACGGCGGCTCCTTCTTCTACCACCTGGAAGATAATCTCGCGTCCGTCGGGTTCGTGGTCGGCCTCGGCTACTCCAATCCGTATCTGAATCCGTACGAAGAGTTTCAGCGCTACAAGACGCATCCGGCGATCCGGACTTTCCTCGAAGGCGCGAAGCGCATCGCGTACGGCGCGCGTGCGATCTCGGCGGGAGGACTGCAGTCACTGCCGAAGTTCGTTTTTCCGGGCGGATGTCTGATCGGCGACGACGCCGGTTTCCTGAACGCGTCGCGGATCAAGGGCAGCCATGCTGCGATGAAGTCCGGCATGCTCGCCGCGGAAGCGGGTTTCGACGCGCTGCAGGCGGGACGCGCCGCCGACGAGCTCACCGCATACGCCGACGCGTTCCGTGCAAGCTGGCTCCATGACGAGCTCCATCGAGCGCGCAATTTCAAGCCGTTCATGAGCAAAGGCTTGTACACGGGCACGTTCATGGTGGGCATCGACCAGGTCCTCTTCCGTGGCAAAGCCCCGTGGACGCTCCACCACAAGCACGCCGATCACGAGACGCTCGTGCCGAAAGACCGCGCGCAGCCGATCGCCTATCCGAAGCCGGACAACGTGCTCACGTTCGACAGACTCTCGTCCGTGTTCCTGTCGAACACGAATCACAGCGAAGACCAGCCGGTGCACCTCACGTTGAGAGATCCGGCCGTGCCGGTCACCGTCAACCTGCCGCTATACGACGCGCCGGAGCAGCGCTATTGTCCGGCTGGCGTATACGAGATCGTGCGCGATGCCGACGGCGCCAACCCGCGCCTGCAGATCAACGCGCAGAACTGCGTGCACTGCAAGACATGTGACATCAAGGATCCCACGCAGAACATCGTGTGGGTGACGCCCGAAGGCGGCGGCGGTCCGAACTATCCGAACATGTAGGGCGGGTGCAGCGAAGCGCAGCCGGAGCACGCCGGAGCGGCCGCCGCCGGGATCGCCAACGCCGACATCGGTGGGTTTTGCGATAACGATGGCAAATCGAGGAGCGGCGCCGATCGGGGCGACAAGGACGTGACCGAGTCGGCGCGCTTTCCGCCAGCCTCTCGCGGTGATTACGGCGTACGTCGGAAGGGACGTCAGAACGCTTCGAAAATGCCGGCCGCGCCCATGCCGGTGCCGATGCACATCGTCACCATGCCGTATTTCTTCCCACGGCGTCGAAGGCCGTGCATCAGCGTTGCGGTGCGGATCGCGCCGGTCGCCCCGAGCGGATGACCCAGCGCGATCGCGCTGCCGAGCGGATTCACTTTCTCGCGATCGAGACCGAGCTCCTGGATGACGGCGAGCGTCTGCGCTGCGAACGCTTCGTTCAATTCGATCCAGTCGATGTCGT
>DASRIK010000396.1:0-3101 GCA_035650035.1 Burkholderiales bacterium
CCGGTTTGCTTCTTGTGCCGGTGGTGGCCTTCCGCCTTGGCCGTGATCGTCTCGCGGTACGGAATTCGCGGTGGCTTCGACGTGATCTCGACGTGATATTGCGCCTGCAGCCGGTCGAGGATGTAGCGCATGTGCAGGTCGCCCAGCCCGCTCACGACCATTTCGTTCGACGCGGCGTTGTGGCCCACCTTGAAGGTCGGGTCTTCCGCAGCGAGCTTGTGCAGCGCGTCGGAAATGCGCTGCTCGTCGCCGCGACGTTTGGGTTCGACAGCAAGGCTGTACATCGGCGTTGGAAACTCGAGCGGCACGAGATGAATGTGATCTTCATCGTGTGAGTCGTGCAGCACCGCGTCGAAGTGGATTTCGTCGACCTTCGCGACCGCGCCGATGTCGCCGGGCACGAGTGCATCGGTCTCGACGAACTCCTTGCCCTGGAGAAGGTACGGATGAGCGACCCTGAAAGGTTTGCGGCCGTCCCCGATGTAGAGCTGCGTATCACGGCTGATAGTGCCCTGATGCACTCTGAAGACGCCGACCTTGCCGACGAAGGGGTCGATCATCACTTTGAACACGTGCGCGAGCACATGCTTCGACGGATCGGGCTCCGCGCGTATCGGTTCTGCCGCGGGCCCTTCGCCTTTCAGGAACTGCGGCGGATTGCCTTCCGTCGGATTCGGCATCAGCTTGACGACGATGTCGAGCAGCTCTGCAATGCCTGCGCCGTTTCGCGCCGATGCGAAGCAGATGGGGACGAGATGACCCTCGCGCAGTGCCTGCTCGAACGGCGCGTGGAGCTCCGCCGGACTTACTTCGCCCTGTTCGAGGTACTTCGACATGAGCTCTTCATCGACTTCCACGACCTGGTCGATCAGCGCCTGGTGTGCTTCCGCGACGGACGAGAAATCCGATTCGCCCGACGGATTGAAGAAACAATCGACGACCCGCTTGCCGCCGTCGGCAGGCAGATTGATCGGCAGGCACGCTTTGCCGAACGTCGCCTGGATCTGTGACACGAGACCGGGCAGATCGACGTTTTCGGCGTCGATCTTGTTCACGATGATCATACGGCACAGGTTGCGCTTCGCCGCCCATTGCATCATCCGGCTCGTGATCATTTCGATGCCGTTCTGCGCGTTGATCACGATTGCCGCGGTTTCGACGGCCGGCAGTCCACCAATGGCGCGCCCGACGAAGTCCGGCAGTCCCGGCGTATCGACGATGTGAATGCGGCAATCGCCGGTAGTCAGGTGCACGACGGAAGCGTTCAGCGAGTGCTGGTACGTTTTCTCGAGCGCATCGAAATCACAGACTGTCGTACCTCTTTCGATGCTGCCTGGCGACGGAATCGCCCCGGATCGATGCAGCAGCGCTTCGGCGAGCGTCGTCTTTCCCGCTCCGCCATGACCCACGAGCGCCAGCGTGCGGATCATCTCAGGGGAGAACTTCGGCATGCTCCTCCTCCTACTTTTCGCTCCAGATTGACGCCGGTCCGGCGTTCAGCCGGAGCGACGCGGACAAATTCAGAAAGGGTTCGGGCCAGTATAAACGGGGCGCCTCCGCGCATACAAGGATCGGTCTCAAGCATTCTTAACCCCATCGCGAGGCCGCGTGCGTTAGCAGGGTGGTGAGCAATCTCGCGGTTGGCAGCCGGCGTTTACCGCGCGCGAATGGTCGAGCATACTGCCATCCCGTGATGCCAAGGGATGAGCCCGCGCGCGATGAAGAATTGATGGTCGCGTACCGGGACGGCAACCTGGGCGCGTTCGAAGCCCTGTACCGTCGACACAAAGGCGGGCTCTATCGCTATCTGCTGCGGCAGTGCCGTGACAACGCGGTCGCGGAAGAATTGTTTCAGGATGTCTGGCTGAATCTCATCCGCTCGCGCGGGAGCTACGTCGTGAGCTCGCGCTTCACGACGTATCTTTATCGCGTGGCGCACAATCGGCTGATTGACCATTATCGGCGGCAGGCGCCCGCGGCGCTCGTGTCGTACGACGAAGGCGAGGGCGCGCAAGAGCTGCTGGCGCCGCGCGAATCCGAGCCGAATGTGTTCTACGAAGCGCGGGCACAGCTCGTGCGCGTGCTCGAAGTGCTCGAGACTTTGCCTGCGGCGCAACGCGAAGCGTTCGTCCTGCAGCAGGAAGCCGGCATGAGCGTCGAGGAAATCGCGGAAGCGACGGACGTCTCGCGGGAGACGGCGAAAAGCCGCCTGAGGTATGCGATGAACAAGCTGCGCGCAGGACTGGCAGAATGGCTCTGAACGATCGCGACGCGCGCGACGTACTGCCCGACGGGGCCGACGCGCGGATCGCGAGTCTGTACAAAGAGTCTTCGCGCGAAACGCCGCCGGCGCACCTGGATCGGCGGATCGCTGTGGCCGCGCGCGCCGGAGCGCCCCGAGATTTGGAGAGGCGACTGCCTTGGTGGACGGGCTGGCGGCTGCCGCTTGCCGCCGCCGCAATCGGTGTCGTCAGCGCAAGCCTGATTGCGCTCATGCTGCACGAGGACCCGGAGCGACTCGCGAGCGTGCCGCCGCCCGGCGCGCCGAGTACGATCGCCGAAGAGCCCGGTGACGCACGCGCGCCGAACGTGCCTGCAGACGCTCAAATCTCGGCGACGCCCGAGGCACGAGGCGAAGACGCTCCGGCACGAAAAAACCGCGCAGAGCCGCGCCGCGGGCTGAGCGAGCGTCGCAGTGAGCCGCCGCCGTCCGACCAGCAGCGGCGTGCAGACGCGCAACAAATACCGTCGGCGGAGAAAACAACGCGGGCCGAGACCGAGCCTCCTCCAGCCCACACTAGTGCTCCCGCGGCTCCGGTGGCTCAGCCGAGCCGCGAGGTGCAGGAGCAGGCGCTCGAGCCGCGATCCACCGTAGCCGCGGCACCGATCCCCGCGCCGGCTCCTGAACCTGTCCCGGCCGCGAAACCGGCGCCGCGCGAAATGAGAACCGCTCCCCCTTCAGCGAACATGGCGCGGCCGGCCCCACCCACGAAGCCGTCGGCCCCGATGGCGCGGCCACCATCGCCCGCTCCCGCGCCGGAAACATCAGCGCCTCCACCAGACTCCCAGGCTGCAGTGGACATCTCGCGCCACCTTGCGGA
>DASRIK010000397.1:0-2306 GCA_035650035.1 Burkholderiales bacterium
CAGAGGGCCAGCCGGCGCAGATGCAGCGGCAGGCGACGCAGCCCGGTAACAACGCGCCCGTATGGCGAGACGTTCGCAGCGGCGAAATCAATCCGTATCAGACGACGCAGGTCCGGGGCATCGAAACGAACATCCTCATCCAGACGGAAGGCGAGCTTTGGCGGCGCATCCGTAACGGACCGATCACCGTCTATGGCGGGTGGGCCGTCGTTCTCGTTCTCGTCGCTCTGGGGCTCTTTTACTGGCGCAAAGGGAAGATCATGCTGCACGAGCCGCGCACCGGGCGGCTGATGGTGCGTTTCACGCCGTGGGAGCGTACGGTGCACTGGGCGACCGCGATCAGCTTCGTGATCCTTGCGGCGAGCGGGTTGATCATGCTGTTCGGAAAATACATACTGCTGCCCGTCTTCGGGTACACGCTGTTTTCCTGGCTCGCGATCCTTTCGAAGAACCTCCACAACTTCGTCGGCCCGGTCTTCATCGTCTGCACGATCCTCATGATCGCCACGTATGTGAAAGACAACTTCCCGCAACCCGGCGACTGGCTGTGGATCCGCAAGTTCGGCGGACTCACGAGCGGCGAGCACGTGCCGTCGTGGCGCTTTAACGCAGCGGAGAAGAGCTGGTTCTGGGGAGGTGTTACGGTGCTCGGACTGATCGTCGGCGCCACGGGGCTCATTCTCGACTTCCCGAACTTCGAGCAGGGCCGCGGCACGATGCAGCTGACGCAGGTCATACATGCCACGGCTGCACTGATTTTCATCGCGCTGTCGTTCGGGCACATCTATCTTGGCACCGTCGGCATGGAAGGCGCCTACGACACGATGCGTCACGGCATTGCGGACGAGACGTGGGCCAAAGAGCACCATGAATACTGGTACCAGCAGGAGATGGCGAACCGCGGCCGGCCCGCACCCGGTACCGCGCCCACGACAGCGGCGGCCTCAGCCATGAAGGAGGGATGGAAGCTATGAACCCGAGAAAAATAACTGTCGCGCTCGGCGCAGCTCTCGTCGGCTGCGCTTTTGGCATAGCCTCGGCGAAGCTGCCGGCTCTGACAGACGATCAGAAAGCGAAAGCGGCGGAAGCCAAGGCGAAAGCCGACGAATCGGCCAAGAAGGAAGCCGAGCTGCTCGGCAAGTATCAGGACCGCGCGGCGGACAACTACAAGCGTGCGAAAGTGCAGAAAACGTCGACGACCACGAGGGCTGTGAAGTGAGCATGCCGGTGCGCAACGTGCGCACCTCCTGAACGATAGGGCGTGCCGCGAGCGCGTCGCCAAAACAAAAGCCCGGTTAATCACCGGGCTTTTGTTTTGGGACCGAACCGCCATGCGTCCGCTATGGACCGGACGATCACCCCTCCAGGGCACACGCCATCACCTCCGGCGCGATGCCCGCCGCTTCCGAAGCTTCGAAGTTGAGCTCGATCTTGATTCCGTTCGGGTCGAAGAGAAAAAGCTGAAACAACCCCTGGTCGTCCACCTGGCGTTTCCTGAATTCGACAGTCGTGGATTTGAGGTGCTCCATCACCCCCTTGAGGCCCGTGCATCGAAACGCCAGATGGTCGATAACGCCGGTGCCTTCCAGCGCCTCCGATTGCTGTCCCAGGTACGCCTTGCGATTGGCGCTCGTGTTTTTGCCGCCTTGCGTGATGTGAATGACGTCGCGGCCGCCGAGATACAGCCAGCACACGGGAAACTTGAAGTCCGGATGCGGCCCCTCTTCGAAGCCGAGCGTATTCACGTACCAGTCGCGTGTCGCCTCGATATCTGCGCACTGGATGAGGAAGTGCTCCAGATGGTGCAACGGCATCAGATGACTCCTTCCATGACCTGCACCTGCACGAGCGTGCCCGGCGTGACGTTACCCTGCTCGGTCGGCAGGATGATGAAGCAGTTCGCTTCCGACATCGAGCGCAGGATGCCCGATCCCTGCTCGCCGGTCACTTGCACGCTCCATTGGCCGCCCGCGTCACGCGTAAGGATGCCGCGCTGGAATTCCGTGCGTCCCGGCGCCTTCTTGAGCGCCGATGTGCATGGCACCATGAAAGTCGGCGCGGGCTCGACCGGCGCTTCTCCGGAGAGTGTGAGCAGCGCGTCCCGCACGAACTGATAGAACGTGACCATCACGGATACGGGGTTCCCCGGCAGTCCGAAAAAGTGTGCATCGCCGACGCGGCCATAGGCGAGCGGCCGGCCGGGCTTCATGGCGATTTTCCAGAACACGACCTGGCCGAGCTTGTTCAGAAGCTCCTTCACGAAATCGGCCTCGCCGACCGATACGCCGCCGCTCGTGATCACGACG
>DASRIK010000398.1:0-3314 GCA_035650035.1 Burkholderiales bacterium
GCGAAAGCGATGTCATCACGAGGCCCAGCCCTGCGAAGGCAAGTCCGGTGACGAAAATGAGCGGCAGGGTATACAACGCGAGGGGCGATGCAACAAGACCCAGCAAAGCCGCCACCAGAAGCACCGCAGTGCCCGACAGAAACGCTTTGCTCGCCGCCCACACAGCCTCGCCGAGCACGATGTCCTCGAGCAGCACCGGTGTATTCATAATCGCATCCCAGGTGCGCTGCACGTGCATTCGCGAGAAGCTCGAATACATCGACTCGAAAGACGCGCTCATCATGGTACTCGAGCATACGGTGCCGGCTGCGAGGAACGCGATGTAAGGCATCCCGCCGATTTCGGGGAGCATTGCGCCGAGGCCGTATCCGAGGCCCAGCATATACAGCATGGGATCCGCGAGATTGCCGAGCATCGACGGAATCGCGAGCTTGCGCCACACAAGTCGATTGCGGCGCCAGACATGAACGAACCGCAGGCTCGGACGCGGAACTTTGGCTGTCAATCGCGCAGCTCCCGCCCGGTGAGCTTGAGAAAAAGGTCTTCGAGGTTCGCAGGCCGGTGCAGGTAGCGGAGCTGCGCATCGCGTTCGAGCCGATGCACGATCGGGTCCGCGTCGTGCGCGTAGCAGAAAACCGTCTCGCCGGTTTTCTCGCAGCGTTCCGACATGCGACGGCCGAATGTTTCGGCCCACTCGTCGGCGCCGTCGCCGTAGACTTCGACGACCTGCGGCTCGATATGCTCCGCGATCAGCTCGCGCGGCGCGCCGTCCGCGATCTTGCGGCCGTGATCCATGATCGCCACGCGATCGCACAGGCGTTCCGCTTCGTCCATGAAATGGGTCGTCAGCAGCAAAGTCCTGCCTTGTCGGGCGAGGCTGCGCAGCCGTTCCCAGATGAGGTGTCGCGCTTGCGGATCGAGGCCCGTCGTGGGCTCGTCCAGAAACAGGAGCCTCGGGTCGTTCACCAGGGCGCGCGCGAGCGCCAGGCGTCGCTTCATGCCACCGGAAAGCGCCTGTATCCGCGAATCTGCACGGGCCGCGAGCTCGGCGAAATCCAGCAGCTCGGGTATGCGTCCGTCGAGCTCGGCACGAGGCAGGCCGAAATAGCGGCCGTACACCTGCAGGTTCTCGCGAACGGTAAAGTCCGGATCGAGATTATCCGCCTGCGGCACGACCCCGACCTCCTGCCGCGCTTCGCGAGCCTCGCGCGGAATCGGGTGCCCGAGCATCGCAATCTCTCCGGAATCGGGATCGGTGAGCCCCAGGCAGAGACGCAGCGTGGTCGTCTTGCCGGCGCCGTTCGGTCCGAGCAGTCCGAAGCAGACACCGGGCTCGAGCTCGAGGTCGAGCCCGGCGACCACTTCGTTGCCATCGTACGATTTCCGCAGTCCTCTCACCTGCAAGTGCGGCGTGGGCACGGCCGCGCTCACCTGCAATAGCGCACGACGATTTGCGCGAGGATATTCAGACGGCCGTGAAAAAAATGTTCTCCGCCCGGAACGACGACGATCGGTAACTGCTGTGGACGTGCCCAATCGAGCACGTCATTGAGCGGCACGACTTCATCGTATTCGCCGTGAATGACGAGTGTGCCGGCGGGTACCGGCTCGGCACGGAACCGGTTCACGGCGGGACCGACCAGCACGATCCACTCCGGCGTGAGCCTTTTCGCGACACGCGTCTGGACGAAGCTGCCGAACGAAAAACCCGCGAGGGCGAATGGCGGATTGTCGTAGCGCTGCCGCAGGTATGCCGCTACTACGAGAAGGTCTTCTGTTTCGCCGATGCCCTGATCGTGCGTTCCCGCGCTTCCGCCGACACCCCTGAAGTTCGGACGCGCAGTGAGATAGCCCAGGCTGAAAAATGCTTTGGCGAGCGTCGTGACGACCTTGTTGTCCTTGGTCCCACCCTGCACGGGGTTGGGATGCGCGATCAATACGACGCCGCGGCGCTGTGGGCCGGGATCGTTCAGGTCGGTTTCAATGGGACCGGCCGGCCCTGGAACGTAGACGCGCTCTAGACTTACCGGCGGTATCGGCTTTATCTGTATCAGATGCGCAGGCGCTCCACGATGCGCCCGTTCTGCAGGTGCTCCGCGATGATCTCGTCGATGTCCTCGCGGTCGACATAGCTGTACCAGACCGCTTCGGGATACACGACGAGAACGGGTCCTTCGTCGCATCGATCGAGACATCCGGCCGTATTCACGCGCACTTTCCCCGGCCCCGAGAGCTTGAGCTCCTTCACGCGGCTCTTGGCATAGTCGCGCAAGGCCGAGCTGCCGTGGTTGTTGCAGCACTGCGCACCCGGCTCGCGCTGGTTGCAGCAGAAGAAGACGTGCCGTTCGTAGTAGCTCACCTGGATCCGTACCGCCGGGGGAGATCGGCCATTATAGACGACGCACTCAGCGCGGCCACCATATGCCGTACGCCGAAACCGCCGTATAGGCGACGGCCAGGAACGGCCACAGCTCCGACAATGCACGCACGATGCCCGAGAAACTCAGGAAATGCGTGGGCCCCGCAAGCAGCTGCGCGGGCACCGTCTGATAGGGGTTATCCGGGGCGATATTGATCACGGCGATGGCCGCAGCGAAGCTCAGTGCCGCAACGATCCATTGCGCTCGCCGCGGCAGCAGCGCAAGCCCATAGAGCAGCACCGCCGCGACGACGATGCCGAGCGCGACGCCTGGCGTAAGCCACGACAGCGCACCGGCCGATTTGGACACGGCGAGAGCCGTGTACGCTTTAGCGGCAAAGCCTGCGGCGAGCACGGCGGCGAGCGCAATGCCCCGGCGTTTCGCGTCGCGCGTGAGCGCAACGATGATGAGGCCGATGCCGAGCACGTTGAAGCCCGCGACGGCAGCTTCGGCGGTCAGGAGCAGTGCCGGGGTATGTATGAAAAGAACGGGAAGCTCGAACGTGTTGCGTATCTGGCCCGTGCCAAAAAGCTGCGCGGTCGGGTGAAGCTGGGTGACGAGCCACAAGCAGAGCAGCACGAGGCCGACGTCCGCCCCGGAGCCATAGATGAACCAGCTACGGCGAAGCCGCGCGAGCCGCAAACCCAGCATCCGCGTCGGCGAAAAAAGCGGCGCAGCAAGCGCGCCGATGAGCCCGCCGAGTCCGTTCGTGAGGATGTCGACGTTCGATGCCACTCGCGCCGGCATGAACATCTGTACGGCTTCCATTGCCAGGCTGAGGAGCGCCGCGATCAAAGCGGCGAGCAGCACCGCGCCCGGATTGCCGAGTCGCCGCATGAGCGCGCGTGCAAACAGAAACCCGAGCGGCACGTAGGCGAAGATGTTGATCAGCAC
>DASRIK010000399.1:0-11427 GCA_035650035.1 Burkholderiales bacterium
CCCGAGGCGCAGGTCTTGATCACGTCGGCGCCCGCGAGCAGGTTCTTGCGCGCGAGCTTCCTGAGCTCCCACGGCCCGTCGGCGGTGTTGAAGCCCCAGCGGTACATCGCGCGCGGCTGGATCAAATCGAGGTGCGAGCCGGTCATCGTGGTGAACGCGCCGATCAGCATGCGCGGGCCCTCGACGATGCCGGCCTCGATAGCGTCGCGCACTGCGCACAGCTCGTTGACCAGGAGACCGCGCGTTCCGTTCATTCCCAGATCGCGCAGCGTGGTGAATCCCATATCGAAGCAGTTCTGCGCGTGGAACAGCGCATACATCTGCTGCAGGTGCGGCATGATCTCGAACTGCGCGACGCGGTGATTGTGGAACGTCATGCAGTTGAACATCGCCGTATGGATGTGAAGATCCATCAGCCCCGGTATGAGCGTGCAGCCCTCGGCGTCGATCACGTCCGCGTCCGGCGGTACCTGTGTTTTGTCCCGAGAGCCGACGCTTTTAATGCGCCGGCCCTGAAGCACGATCACCGGATCCTTCAACGGCGCGCCGCCGCGGCCATCGATCAGCGTCGCGCCCTTGATGACTTTCGGCGGCCCTTTGTCGGTCTCGCTCAGGAATTCCTGCGACTTCACGGTTTCTCCCTCCTCGGCGGTGCGCCCGCGGCGCACCGGACGTCTTTATCTGAATCCTCTCATGGCGTCGACGAACTGCGCGTACGCCGCGGGATCGAACGCGCCTTTCTTCAGCGATGCCGGAGCAAAGTCGAATGCGTCGAACGTGCGTTCGATCTCTTCACGCTCCATATCCCGCGCAATGAAAACCAGCCGTGACCGGCGATCTTCGCCGGGCCACCTCTCCAATACGAACGGCTCGTGGACGACGGTCTGCACCGCGTTCACGACGACGGGGTCGCCTTCGACATTGAGCAGGGCTTTCACGCGCAGCAGATTCGCCCCGCGCAGTCCCGCGAGCATGTCGAGCCACATCGTAAACCCGGCGCGCCGGATCGGCCGATCGTAATAGAAAGCGAATGCGCGGACGCCAGAATCGTGGCGATGCTTTTCGGCGGCACCGTGATGACGATGCTCGCACATTTCGAATTCAGCCGTCCGCAGCCAGTGCTCGATATCCTTTGAATGCCTATCCAGGCCGCGAGCGGTACCGCGCAACTTGGCAGCGTCTATGCGGCCGCCGACGACTTCGTGCAACTCGGCGCCGGGATTGAGTCGCCGCAGGCGCTCCTTCAACGCGATAACACTGTCGGCAGGCGCGATATCGGTTTTCGTGATCAGCAGTGCGTCGGCGACGGCAGCCTGCTTGACCGATTCCGGATGGCGGTCGAGCTGCGCGTCTCCGTTTACGGCATCGACGAGCGACACGACGTTCTCGAGCACGTAGACATCCCGCAGCGCGGGATCCGAGACGATGGACTGCAGCACGGGAACGGGATCGGCGAGGCCAGTCGTCTCGATGAGAAGATGCCCAAAACGCGGCACGATCCCGCTCTCGCGTTTACGCTGGAGGTCGGCCAGCGTTTCGACGAGATCGCCTCGGACGGTGCAGCAGAGGCAGCCCGTGTCGAGCAGCACCATGTTCTCCGCCGGCGTGGACACGAGCAGGTGATCGATACCGATCTCGCCGAACTCGTTGATGATGACGGCGCTGTCGGCGAGCGCGGGCTGCTGGAGCAGCCGGTTGAGGAGCGTCGTCTTGCCGCTGCCCAGAAAGCCGGTGATGAGTACTACGGGGATACGGCCGGCGACGAGAACCATCACGCGCTCGTCACCGGTGGCGCGCTCACAGCGCACTCTACGCGCCGGTTACCGGTCACTCGTCACTCGTCGCCAGTCACGCGTGGCGGGTCAGGCGGCTTTCGTCCGCTTCTCCTCGTCGGCACTGTAGCGTGCCTGGCAGGCCAGACTGTTCATGCGCGCGCGATGGAGAAGCGCGGCCTGACCTGCCGCAACGTTTGCGGCATTGCCTTTCCAAACCTTGAGCGACGGCGCCTGCAGCGCGCGGCCGTAAGAAAACGAGAGCGGCCACGGCAGGTTCTCCTTGAATATGCGGTTCATCGCGTTCAGATGATCCGTTGCCAGCTCATCGCTTTGGCCGCCGGACAGGAAGACAATGCCTGCGACCGCGGCAGGCACGGTGCGCTTCAACGTCCGCACGGTGCGGTCCGCGACTTCGTCCACGCTCACCCGCTGCCCACTCTCGCTGCCCGCGACCACCATGCTGGGCTTGAGCACCGAGCCTTCGAGCATTACACGGTTGAGGTACAGCGCGTCGTACACCGCGTTCAGCGTCCACTCCGTGACCTGTTCGCAGCGATCGATCGTGTGATTGCCGTCCATGAGCACCTCCGGCTCGACGATCGGAACGAGCCCCGCTTCCTGGCAGATCGCCGCATAACGCGCGAGCGCGTGAGCGTTCTCTTCGATGCAGGCAGCGCTCGGGATGTCCTTGCCGATATTGATGACGGCCCGCCACTTCGCGAACTTCGCGCCCATCTTCACGTATTCGGCACAGCGCTTGGGCAGCCCGTCGAGACCTTCGGTGATCTGCTCGCCCGGGCAGAACGGGAGCGGCTTCGCACCCGTGTCGACCTTGATTCCGGGCATGATGCCGTTGCGCTTCAGCAGCTCGACGAACGCCGTGCCATCCGCCGATTTCTGGCGAATGGTTTCGTCGTAAAGAATGACGCCGCTGATGTAGTCGCCGAGCCCTTTCGTCGTGAAGAGCATGTCGCGATACGCGCGGCGGTTCTCTTCCACGTTGTCGACATTGATGCTCTTGAAGCGCCTTTCGATCGTACCGGTGCTTTCATCCGCGGCAAGGATGCCCTTGCAGGACGCGACGAGAGCTTTGGCATTAGCGACGAGATCTTGTGACGGCATGACGGTTCTCCTGCAAGTCGTTCGGGGGGCGTATCGGGAAAACAGCTATGGCTGCATTTTAAGGAAAGGAGGTCCCGGAGGGAAACCATGCTCTTGAAGGAAGGGAGGTCTCAGAGGGAAACCATGGGTTTCCCTCTGAGTTGTTGATCGAGCCCACGCCTAGCCGCTGGTCAAGCCGAGCGAAGCGAGGTGGCGGGGCTAGGCGTGCCGGTGTTCGCCCACCTTCACGATCTTCATCGTGTTCGTCCCTCCCGCGATGCCGTAAGGCTCTCCGATCGTGATTACCATGAAGTCGCCGTTCTCGACGGCTCCGCGCTGCAGAAGCTCGTCTTCGGCCATTTCCAGCGATTTTTCAGGATCGCGCACACCTTTGAACTTCACGGGATAGACGCCGCGGAAGAGCGTCACTTTGCGCCGCGTTTCGGGAACTGCGCTCATCGCATAGATAGGCACCGGGTTCGGCAGGCGCGACATGAGGAGCACCGTCTTGCCGCTTTGCGTCATCGCCGCGACCGCTTTGATGTTCAGGCTGTTCGCGGTGAAGATCGTCGCCCGCGCGATGGCTTCTTCGACATCGGCCGGGCCTCTCTCGCGGCGCCGCTCGATCGGGTTGATAGCTTCCTTCTCGGCTTCGATGCACACGCGGGCCATCGCCGTTATCGTCTCGACCGGATACTGCCCCGTCGCAGTTTCGGCCGACAGCATGACCGCATCCGTGCCGTCGAGTACGGCGTTCGCGACGTCGGACACTTCGGCGCGCGTCGGAATGGGACTCGTAATCATCGATTCCATCATCTGGGTGGCCGTGATGACGGCGCGATTCTTCTGCCGCGCGAGCCGGATCATTCTCTTCTGCAGTGCGGGCACAACGGCGTCGCCCACCTCGACTGCGAGGTCGCCGCGCGCCACCATGATCGCGTCGGACGCTTCCAGGATCTCGTCCAGTGCGTCGATCGCTTCGGCGCGTTCGATCTTCGCGACGATGAGGCTCTCGCCGCCGGCTTTTTCCATGAGGTCGCGCGCCCAGCGGATATCCTCGCCGGACCGCGGAAACGACACGCCGAGAAAGTCCGCCTTGAGCTCGGCGGCCGTCACGATGTCGCGCATATCCTTTTCGGTCAGCGCGGGGGCCGTGAGTCCGCCCCCGCGGCGGTTGATACCCTTATTGTTGCTGAGCACTCCGCCTTGTTCCACGACCGTCTCGATGCGCGATCCTTGGACGTTTTCCACACCGAGCACGATACGGCCGTCGTCAAGGAGTAGCGTATCCCCCGCGCGTACGTCGTTCGGCAGGTTCTTGTAGTCCAGTCCCACGCCGCGTTCGTCGCCGAGCGCCCGCTCGGCGTCGAGCACGAATTGCTTGCCGCCTTCGAGAATGATGCGACCTTCCTCGAACTTGCCGATACGAATCTTGGGACCCTGGAGATCCACGAGCACACCGACGGCCCGTCCAGCGCGCTGCGCAAGCGAGCGCACGAGCTCGACGCGCTTGCGATGTTCGTCAGCCGTGCCGTGCGAGAAATTCATGCGAACGACATCCAGTCCGGCCTCGATCATGCGTCCAAGCGTTCTGGCATCGCTCGATGCAGGCCCGAGCGTCGCGACGATTTTCGTGCGCCTCAAAATCATTTCGCACCCGCTCGCTGTTCGAGGATTTCGATCGCCGGCAATTTCTTTCCTTCGAGAAACTCGAGAAAAGCGCCGCCGCCCGTCGATATGTACGAGATGCCTTTCGCCACGTCGTACTTCGCTACGGCCGCGAGCGTATCACCACCGCCCGCGATGGAAAACGCCTTCGACGCCGCGATCGCCTTCGCGAGTGTCTTCGTACCGTTGCCGAACTGATCGAACTCGAAAACGCCGACCGGCCCATTCCAGACGATCGTCCCGGCGCGCTGCAGCATCTGTGCGTACATCTCGGCGGTCTGCGGTCCGATGTCCAGGATGAGATCGTCCTCGGCGACCTCGCCCGCGGACTTCGTTGTTGCCGGGGCTGTCACCGCGAATTCTTTCGCGCAAACGACATCCACGGGAACCGGCACCGCGCCGCCTTTCGCCTTCAGTACCTCGGAGATCTTGCGCGTTTCGTCGACGAGCTCGGCCTCCGCGAGTGACTTGCCGATCGGCTTACCTGCCGCAAGCAGAAAAGTATTCGCAATACCGCCGCCCACGATGAGCTGATCGACTTTTTTCGCAAGCGACGCAAGGATCGTGAGCTTCGTGGAGACCTTCGATCCACCGACGATCGCAACGAGCGGCCGGGCCGGGCGTTCGAGCGCGCGGGAGAGCGCTTCGATTTCCGCCGCCATCAGCGGACCGGCGCACGCCACCGTTGCGAATCGCGCGATGCCGTGCGTCGTTGCCTCGGCACGATGCGCCGTGCCGAACGCGTCATTCACGTAAACGTCGCAGAGCGCGGCCATCCTCCTGGAAAGCGCTTCATCATTCTTTTTCTCGCCTTTGTTGAAGCGACAGTTTTCGAGCAGAACGAGGCGCCCGGGCTCGACTTCGACACCGTCCAGCCAGTCGCGCTTCAGCGGCACCTCCGTCTCGAGCAACGCCGAGAGATGTTTCGCGACCGGCGCAAGCGATTCGTTTTCATCGAACACGCCTTCTTTCGGCCGGCCGAGATGCGACGTGAGCATGACCTGCGCGCGCTGCTCGAGCGCATAGCGTATGCCAGGCAGCGCCGCGCGGATGCGCGTGTCGTCCGCCACCTTGCCATCTTTCATCGGAACGTTGAAATCGACGCGAATGAAGACCCGCTTCTCGCGCAGGTCGAGATCGGTCATTTTGAGGATGGTCATGGCGCGTGCGAGAAAACGTGCGTGTGGATGGCTCGGACTCGGGGCGGGTCGGACTGAAGCCCCATTCATTGTGGCTCCGGCCGGCCCTTGCTGGCCTTAACTTTCGCTTACGCGAAAGTGAGCCTACGCCGCAACGAGTGTGGGGCCTACGGAATCCAACCTATTTTGCATTCATCAATGCAATCGTCGTATCCAACATCCGGTTGCTAAATCCCCATTCGTTGTCATACCAGGAAAGCGCCTTGACGAGCACGCCGTTCGAGACTTTCGTCAGGCTCGCGTCGACGATGCTCGACGCCGGATTGTGGTTCAGATCGCTCGAAACGACGGGGTCCTCGGTGTATTCCAGAATACCTTTGAGATCGCCCTCCGCCGCGGCCTTGAGGATCGCGTTGACTTCCTGGACGGTGGTGGCGCGCCCGGCGGTAAACGTGAGGTCCACCAATGAGACGTTGGCGGTCGGCACGCGGACCGCGAAGCCGTCGAGCTTGCCGTTCAGCTCGGGCAACACGAGCCCCACTGCCGCGGCGGCGCCCGTCTTCGTCGGGATCATGTTGAGCGCGGCCGCCCGGGCGCGGCGCAGGTCCTCGTGATAGACGTCCGTCAGGACCTGGTCGTTGGTGTACGAATGCACGGTGGTCATCAGGCCCTGGACGATCCCGAGCTTGTCGTGCAACGCCTTGGCGAGCGGCGCAAGACAGTTGGTGGTGCAAGACGCGTTAGAAATGACCGTGTGGCTCGCCTTGAGCCCCTTGTGGTTCACGCCGTAGACGACCGTTGCGTCGACATCCTTGCTGCCGGGCGCCGAGATGATCACTTTCTTCGCGCCGCCTTTCAGGTGCGCGCCCGCCTTTTCCTTGCTCGTGAAAAGCCCGGTGCACTCGAACACGACATCCACGCCGAGCGAGCCCCACGGCAATTCGGCGGGGTTGCGCTGCGCGAGCACCTTGATGCGATCGCCGTTGACCACCATGGAATCGCCATCCACCTGCACGGTTCCCGGAAACTTCCCGTGCACCGTGTCGTAACGCGTGAGGTGCGCGTTCGTTTGCGCGTTGCCGAGATCGTTGATTGCTACGATCTCGATCCCGTGTTTCTTGCCGCTCTCATAATGAGCGCGCAGGATGTTACGGCCGATGCGGCCATAACCGTTGATCGCGACTTTGATGGCCATCTCACTTCTCCTGATCGATGCTAAAGAACCGTCTTGACGGTATTCACCACGTTCTCTGCAGTGAAGCCGAAATGCTTGAACACGTCTGCGGCGGGCGCGGACTCACCGAAGCGGTCTATGCCGATCACCGCGCCTTCGAGCCCGACGTATTTACGCCAGCAATCGGTGACACCGGCCTCTACCGCAATGCGCGGAATGCCTCTCGGCAGCACGTCAGCACGGTAGGATGCGCTCTGGCGGTCGAATACGTTCGTCGAGGGCATCGAGACCACTCGCACGGGAATACTTTGCGAGGCGAGCATTTTCTGTGCCTCTATCGCGAGTTGCACTTCCGAACCGCTCGCGATAAGGACGGCGCGTGCACTCGCCGCATCGGAAAGAACGTAGCCCCCGCGCGATATCGCGGCGAGCTGCTCAGCGGTACGACTCTGTGCCGGCACGTTCTGCCGCGTAAACAGAAGGCTCGCCGGGCCGTCGCGGCGCCCGACCGCCTCGAACCAGGCGACGGCGGACTCGGTCGCATCGCACGGACGCCACACGTCCATGTTCGGGATGAGCCGCAAAGACGCGGCATGCTCGATCGGCTGGTGCGTCGGGCCGTCTTCGCCGAGGCCGATCGAATCGTGCGTGAACACATAGATCACGCGCTGCTTCATGAGCGCGGCCATCCGCAGAGCGTTACGCGCGTAATCGGAAAACGTCAGGAACGTCGCGCAGTAAGGGATGAGCCCGCCATGAAGAGCAATGCCGTTCGATATGGCGGCCATGGCGAACTCGCGCACGCCGAAGTAAATGTAGTTGCCGCCACGCTCGCGTCCCACCGGCCTCGAGCCCGACCACATCGCGAGATTGGACGCGGCGAGATCTGCCGAGCCGCCGATCAGCTCCGGCAGCACGGGTCCCAGCGCCTCCAGCATGTTCTGCGACGCCTTGCGCGTCGCGATCGTCTCGGCTTTAGCGTCGATCTTCTGCAGCACGCTCTGCACTTGAGCGCGCCACTCCGTCGGGAGCTCGCCCGACATGCGCCTGCGAAACTCGGCCGCCTTGTCGCGATGCTGCTTCGCGTACTTTTCGAACGCCTGGTTCCACTCGCTCTCGAGCTTCGCGCCGCGCTCACGCGCGTCCCAGCCGGCGTAGATCTCACGCGGGATTTCGAACGCCGGGTGGTTCCAGCCCAGGCTCTTGCGTGTAGCCGCGACTTCCTCGGCGCCAAGCGGCGCGCCATGAGCGGCGCCGGTGTTCGCCTTCTTCGGCGCGCCTTTCGCGATGATGGTCTTACAGCAGATCAGCGTCGGCCGCGAGCGTTCCGATCGGGCTTTCTCTATCGCGGCTTCGACGGCGGCGGAATCATGGCCGTCGACGTCGCGGATCACGTGCCAGCCGTACGCTTCGAAGCGCTTCGGGGTGTCGTCCGTGAACCACTGCGGCATCGAGCCCTTCTCGGAATCGATCGAGATGCCGTTGTCGTCCCAGAACCCGATCAGCTTCGAAAGACCGAGCGTGCCAGCGAGCGAGCACGCTTCGTGAGAGACGCCTTCCATGAGGCAGCCGTCGCCGAGGAACACATAGGTGTAATGGTCGACCGGCTTGAATTCCCCGATGTTGAAGTCCGCGGCAAGCACGCGTTCCGCGATTGCCATTCCGACGGCGTTTGCGAGACCTTGCCCGAGCGGACCGGTCGTCGTTTCGACCCCGACGGTGATCTCGTACTCCGGATGCCCGGGGGTCTTCGAGTGAAGCTGTCTGAAGTTCTTCAGCTCCGTCATGGGCAGGTCGTAGCCGGTGAGGTGCAGGAGTGCATAGAGCAGCATGGACCCGTGTCCGTTAGACACGACGAAGCGGTCGCGGTCAGGCCATTTGGGATTCGCCGGGTTGTGGCGCAGGTAGCGGGTCCAGAGTACTTCGGCGATATCGGCCATACCCATCGGCATTCCGGGGTGGCCGGAATTCGCTTGCTGTACGGCGTCCATGGCGAGCACGCGAATGGCGTTCGCGAGTTCGAGGCGTGAGGTCATCGGCCTGCGGGGAGGGGAAAGGCGGAAAAGGTGGGATTATAAAGCCGCGACGCGTCCGCGGTAAGGCACGGGTACGCAGGTTTCGAACGAAAACCCCGGGTTTTCCTCTGTTCGTGTAGCGGGCGCTGAAGCTGGCGGCACGAGCACCCGTCACGCTACTCGTCGATGCGCCGCCTTTACTGCTCGTCCGGCCGCCTGCTCACCTTTATGCCGAGCTGCTTCAACTTGCGGTAGAGGTGGGTGCGCTCGAGCCCTACGGTATCGGCCACGCGGCTGATGTTGCCGCCTTCCTTGCCGATGTGGTACTCGAAATACACGCGCTCGAAAGCGTCGCGCGCGTCGCGCAGCGGCAGATCGAACTGGAGCTCGTGTGCGAGCTGCCGCGCGTTCACCGGTTGCGGCAGCGTGCGCTCCACATCTTCGAGGCTGATCTGCTCCCCGAGCGTGGTCTGCGCGAGCGTCTGCACGGTTGTATGCAGTTGCAGAAGGTTCCCGGGCCAGTCGTAATTCCGCAGCGCGTTGAGCGCCGCGGTCGAGAACTCGCGAGGCGGGACTTCTTTCGCCTCTATCAGCTGCGAAAGCAGCAGATTCGCGATCTCCGGCACGTCTTCGCGGTGCTCGCGCAGGCTCGGTAATCCTATGGTCGTGCTGGAGAGCACTGAGTAAAGGCGCGCGTCGAAGCTACCGAGCGCGACGAGCTCGGCGAGGTGGCGTGTCGAACCGCAAACGAGGCGCGCGTTGTAGCGGTCCAGCTTGGAAACAAGCAGAAGCAGCCCTTTTTGCTCGACGCGGGTGAGCTCGGCCACTTCGTGCAGGAACAGGGTGCCTTCGCGGCCCTGGTTCAGAAGCTCGAGCGGCGCCTCGGCCAGGAGCGAAGTGGAATCGGGCGCGACCCACGGAGTATTGCGGACATGGAGCGAGCGCGCACAGAGCTCTATACCGCATCCGGGCTCGGCCACGAGCAGCACCGGCGTGCGCAAATTGGCGACGCGCTCGAGCCGCGCTTTCAACTCCGCGACGACCGCCGCGCGGCCTAGTGCGGCAAGCGACAGATTCGACTGCGGCTGTTCGATGCCGTGCTTGAGCGCGCGCCCGACCGTCGCAAGCAGCTTCTGTAACGCGATTGGTTTCTCGAGGAAATCGTAAGCGCCGACCCGTGTCGCCTGGACCGCGGTATCGATCGTGCCATGGCCGGACATCATGACGACCGGCATGGTCAGAAGTCCCGCGCTCGCCCATTCCTTCAGTAACGTGATCCCGTCGGTATCGGGCATCCAGATATCGAGAAGGACGAGATCGGGTCGCGCGCGCGAGCGAAATGCGCGTGCATCGGCGGCGTTTTCAGCGAGACGGACCTGGTAGCCTTCTTCCGACAGGATTTCCGACAGCAGCTCTCGTATGCCGATTTCGTCGTCGACGACCAGAATTTGTTGCATGTGCGAAGTCTACTCCCTCGATCAGGCAGCGGATTTGTGCGCGGCGCGATATGCCGCGGCCGTGGGTAACGTGATCGTCACCTGCGCGCCACGCGGGCGCACGTTCGCCACGGTCACTTCGCCGCGGTGCTCTTCGACGATTTTCTTCACGATCACCAGGCCGAGTCCCGTGCCTTTCGGCTTCGTGGTGACGTAGGGCTCGAACGCTCGTTTCATGAGGTGCTCGGGGAAACCGATACCGTTGTCGGTGATGCTGAACCGCACGCTTTCGCCGTCGCGCTCGACCGCGATCACGATGCGCGGGTCGCTCGTTTCACCGAGCGCGTCCTGCGCGTTCTGAAGGACGTTGTGGATCACCTGCCTCAGCTGCGCCGCGTCGCCGATGATCGGCGGCACCCCCGGCGCGAGCGCGAGCTCGATCGTCGGGCGCACCGATTCGTACAGCGTCAGCACTTCCCGCAGGAGCGCGGGAAGATCCAGCTCGTGCATGGAGGGCTCCGGCGTGCGGGCATACTGGCTGAATGCGTCGACCATGCGCTTCAACGCCGCGACCTGATTGACGATGGTACGCGTCGAGCGCGTCAGCATGTCCGCGTCCGGTTGCGCGAGTTTCGGCGCGAGCTTGACCTCCACGCGCTCGGCCGAGAGCTGTATCGGGGTCAGCGGGTTCTTGATTTCATGAGCGAGCCGGCGCGCGACTTCGGCCCACGCGGCATCGCGTTGCGCCTGGAGGAGATGCGTGACGTCGTCGAACACGACGACGAAACCGGTGTCCGCGCCGGGCGGCAACGGGGCGCCGCGCAGCAACAGCACCTGCGTGCCGTCGCGTGCTTCGCGTTCCACCTGATGCTCCCATTCCGTGCGGTCGACCGCCGTGAACGCCGTGCGGATCGCCTGGGAAAGCGGAACGAGCGACGGGTCGAGCGCATCCCATGCGCCGAGCTCGCGTCCGATGAGCGGCGTGCAATCCAGTTGCAGTATCTCGTGAGCGCTGCGGTTCGCGGAGCGCAACCGTAGCGCGTCGTCGAAAGCGAGAACGCCCGCCGAGAGGTTCGCCAGTATGCTTTCCAGGTGCGCTTTCGCATGCGCGAGCTCCGC
>DASRIK010000400.1:0-2678 GCA_035650035.1 Burkholderiales bacterium
AAATACACGTACTGCATTGCCGAATACGAAGCCGCAAACCCGTGGGAGCCACTGCACGTCGAGCGCGGTTTTGCGCGCGGCGAAAGCGTGGTGACGGTCGTGAATACCGAGGCGCCGCACAGCATGACGGAGAACATTCAAACCGATCCGGATGAGATCGTGCGGACATTCGCATCCTGTATGGCCACCCTCGGCGTGAACAACCTCTACTCGCAAGGCAACCCCGTGCTGGTGCTGGGGATCGAGCATGCCCAGCACATGGCTGCGGCGGGCTGGAGCAAACGTGGCCTTCAACAGGCGCTTTTCGAACGCGCCCGGCAGCCCTGGGGACTCATGAAAAATCGCGGAAAATCCAAAGGTCCGCGGTTTCCGGAATTCGTCGATCGCACCGACGACCGGTCGATGGTTCCGGTCGTCCGAGAGCCGGGCGATCTTATCGTCGTCGTTGCAGGCGGGCCGGGTGGCAAGTCGATGTTCCTGCCGACGGCTGGGGGGCAAAGCCTGGCGGTGTCGAAGCGGATCGAAAGACAAGCAAACTAAGAGCACGAAGGAAAACAAGAATAAGTATTCGAGGAGGATGAAAATGCGCCAGTCCGGCACCGCGGGGGCCTCGTTCGTGTTGCTGCTCGCAGCGGGTCCGCTCTTCGCCGCTGAAAATCAAAGCTATCCCGCGAAGCCCGTTCGCATGGTCATCGCCTTCGCGCCGGGGGGAGGCACCGATATCGTGGGACGCATCATCGGCCAGAAGCTGAGCGAGATGTGGCCGCATCCGGTGGTCGTCGACAACAGGCCGGGCGCCGGTTCGACGATCGGCACGGAAATCGTCGCGAAAGCGCCGCCGGACGGCTACACGATACAGACGGTCTCGATGTCGCACGCGCTGAACGTGGCGCTCTATCGCAAGCTATCCTACGATCCGATCCGCGATTTCGCGCACGTCGTCCTCGTCGCCCGTGCTCCAAACGTTCTGGTCGTACATCCGGCGGTGGCTGCAAAGACCGTCAAGGAGCTCATTGCGTTGGCGAAAGCGCGCCCGGGCAAGCTCAACTTCTCGTCTTCCGGCACGGGCGGCGTGTCGCACCTTTCGGCGGAAATGTTTCGCACGGTCGCCAGTATCGATATCGTCCACGTGCCGTACAAAGGCGCGGGTCCGGCGATGACCGCGCTCATCTCGGGTGAAGTGCAGATGATGATGGCCACCACGCCCGTGGCGCTTACGCAGATGAAGGCCAACCGGGTGCGACCTCTGGCGGTCTCGAGCCTCAAGCGTTCCGCGCTCGTGCCGGATCTGCCGACAATCGCGGAAGCCGGCTATGCCGGCTTCCAGACGGACACATGGTATGGTGTGCTCGCGCCCGGCCGCACGCCTGCCGCGATCGTGACGCGGCTGAACGCTGACATCGCGCAGCTTTTGAAAATGCGAGACCTTCAGACACAACTGGAACAGCAGGGCGCGGAAGCGGCGGGCGGCACGCCGCAGGAGTTTCGCGCTTTTGCGGAAGCGGAAATCGCCCGGTGGAGCAAAGTCATCCGCGCCGCCGGCATCGAACCGAATTGATCATGGCAACCTCTCGATCCATCGTTTACGTCATCGGCACCGGCGGGAGCATCTCCTGCATCGGCGAGTCGCGCACGGATTTCCTCGATTACGGTTACGCGGACCGGCATTACACGATCGATGAGATGCTGGCGAGACTGCCCGAGCTCGCGGGCATTGCGACCGTGCGTTCGGAGCAGCTGACGAATGTCGGCAGCGGCGAGCTCTCCCCCGCACACTGGCTCGCGCTCGCAAAGCGCATCAACGCCATTTTTCGCGAAGCGCCGGAAGCGAGTGGTGTCGCCGTCACGCATGGCACTGCAACGCTCGAAGAGACGGCGTACTTCCTCAATCTCGCAGTGAGATCGACCAAACCCGTCGTCGTGACCGGTGCGATGCGGCCGATGACGGCGATCAGCAACGATGCGGACCTGAATCTCTTCGACGCCGTGCGCATTGCCGCGACCGAGCATGCTGCGAATCGCGGCGTGCTCGTGATTCTCAACAACCAGATACATGCGGCGCGCGAAGTGACGAAGTCGAATACGTCGCGGCTGGACACGTTCAAGACGCCGGATCTCGGATATCTCGGCTATGCCGACTCCGACGGGGAGATCGTGTTCTACCGCGAGGGCACGCGGCGCCATACCGCACGGACTGAGTTCGATGTCGACACCGTCGATGCGCTTCCGCGCGTCGACATCGCTTATGCCTATGCCGGCGCAGACGGAACCGTGATCGAAGCGTTTGCGAAAGCGGGCTGCCGGGGCCTTGTCGCCGCGGGCCTCGGCAGCGGCAGTACGCCGCGCGCCTTCACCGATGCGCTCACGGAGCTTGCACGCTCAGGCGTCCCCGTCGTCGTCGCGAGTCATTCGCCCGGCGGACGCGTGATGGCGCGGCGGATTTTCACCGACCGCGGGTTGATCCCGTCGGATAATCTCCAGCCGCGCAAAGCGCGCATCCTGCTGATGCTCGCGCTCACGCGGACGCGCGACCCGGCGGAGATCGCGCGGATGTTTCGGACGTACTAGAACGTCGCGAACGGTACCGTCGCGAGGCGCAGCAACTGCGTGGTGGCGATCTCGTGACGCACGGTTCAGTGCACTTTGACTCCCGCTGCCGTGACGACCTGCCGCCATTG
>DASRIK010000401.1:0-2833 GCA_035650035.1 Burkholderiales bacterium
CGCTACAAGGGTCGCAACATCCACGAAGTACTGCAGATGACGGTCGAGCACGCGGCCGAGTTCTTCAAAGCGGTGCCGGTCCTCGCACGCAAGCTCCAGACCCTCGCCGATGTCGGTCTGGGCTACATCAAGCTCGGGCAAAGCGCCACGACGCTCTCGGGCGGGGAAGCACAGCGTGTGAAGCTCGCACTCGAGCTGTCCAAACGCGATACCGGTCGCACGCTCTACATACTCGACGAGCCCACGACGGGGCTCCACTTTCACGACGTCGATCTGCTGCTGCGCGTGCTGCACCGGCTGCGCGATCACGGCAACACGGTCGTCGTGATCGAGCACAATCTCGATGTGATCAAGACATCCGACTGGGTGATAGATCTCGGGCCTGAAGGCGGCGACGGCGGCGGGCGCATCGTCGCCGAAGGTCCGCCGGAAGAGATCGCGCGTACGGCGGCCAGCCACACAGGACGTTCATTGAGGACCGCGCTTCAATGAGCGCGCGCCTCCCCGCTTACGCGTTCGCCCGTTTACTCGTCCGCTGAATGCGCGCACGCGAGCTTCTTCTCGGAAGCTTCCAGTCGGCACTCGATGCGGCCGATCCGCTCAAGCGTGTACCGCCCCATCTGCCGGCGCCGCCGAAAGGCCGCACGCTCGTGGTCGGTGCAGGCAAAGGCGCGGCCGCGATGGCCCTGGCGGTCGAGCAGAACTGGCCTGCAGATAGAGAGCTCGACGGGCTCGTCGTCACGCGCTACCAGCATGGCCTGCTGACGAATCGCATCGCGGTCGTCGAAGCGGGCCATCCGGTGCCGGACGAGGCCGGAGAAAAAGCCGCGCAGGAGATCCTCCGACGAACCAAAGCCTTGACGCGTGACGATCTCCTGCTCGTGCTGCTTTCCGGCGGAGGCTCGAGTCTCCTGTCGTTTCCGGCTGAAGGCCTCACGGTGTCCGACCTTCGCGCCACCACGCACGATCTGCTGCGCTCCGGCGCACCGATCCAGGACATGAATACCGTCCGCAAGCACCTTTCCTCGATCCATGGCGGGCGCCTTGCCGCCGCGAGCCGCGCGCCCGTGCTTGCGCTGATCGTGTCCGACGTGACCGGCGACGATCCCACCCATATCGCATCCGGACCCTGTGCGCCGGATCCGACGACTTGCGAAGACGCGCTGGAAGTTCTCGAACGCTACGGCGTCACTGCGCCGCCGGCGGTGCTGCAGCACTTGAAGCGCGGGGTCGCCGGAGAGATCGCGGAAACACCAAAGCCCGGCGACCCATTGTTCAAGCGCGTGGAAAATCGCGTCATCGCGTGCGCGCAGGATTCGCTGCAATCAGCCGCGGAATTTCTTCGCAAGCACGGCGTGCACGCGGCGATCCTCGGCGACTCAGTGACCGGCGAAGCTCGTGAAGTCGGCAAAGTGTATGGCGCGCTCGCGCGCCAGGTTCGCAGCCGCGCCGAGCCGTGGCAGCCGCCCGTTGCGCTGATCTCGGGTGGCGAGTGCACTGTCACCGTCCGCGGTGACGGACGCGGCGGCCGTTGCGCCGAATTCCTGCTCTCTCTTGCGATCGACCTCGAAGCCGCGCCGGGAATTCACGCTCTTGCCTGCGACACCGACGGCATCGACGGGTCCGAAGACAATGCCGGGGCCATACTGAGGCCCGATGCGCTCAAGCGTGCTGCCGCGAAAAAGCTCCGCGCCCCGGCGCTCCTCGCGAACAACGATGCCTACACGTTCTTCTCGGCCATCGACGCGCTCGTCGTGACCGGCCCTACGCGCACGAACGTCAACGATTATCGCGTCATCCTGATCGAGTGACGCTGGCGCCGTGCGGCGCCTCACGGTAGCTCAAGTCGTTCTGAAAACAGGAGGAGGCGTGTGGGCATGGAGGTTTCTACATGGGCGGCGACGAATACGTGAAATGGCGGCGCGAGGCGGCTGCCTTCGAGAAAGCGGCCGTCGAGCGTCTGGGACTCCAGCCGAAATGAATCCGTACACGAGCCGGGGGACACAGCTCCTGTGTGGCATGGCGCTTCTCGCCTGGACGACGGGAGTCGCTTCCGCCGCACAGAAGGAAGCGGGACGAGACGCGCAGCAGGTAGTGAAAATCGGTTTCGCGTCGCCTTTAACGGGACCGCAAGGGCATTACGGGCAGGACAATCGCAACGGCGCGGAGATGGCGATCGCGGAGTTGAACGCGCGCCGCGTCACGATTGGTGGCAACGCGGTACGTTTCGAGCTCGTGGCCGAAGACGATCAGGCGGATCCGAAGACGGGCACGATCGCGGCGCAGCGGCTCGTCGACGCGGGCATCCGCGGCATGGTCGGGCATTTCAACTCGGGCGTGACCATTCCCGCTTCGCGCATTTACCACGACGCGGGCATACCTCAGCTTTCGGTTTCTACGAATCCCAAGTACACGCGCCAGGGCTACAAGACCGCTTTCCGTCTGATGGCCGACGACGACAAGCAGGGCTCGGTGCTCGGCGACTATGCCGTGCGTCGTCTTGGCCTGAAGCGTCTCGTCGTCGTGGACGATCGCACCGCGTACGGACAGGGGCTCGCCGATGCGTTCGTGACGTCGTCCAAAAATGCAGGCGGTGAAATCGTGCGGCGCGAATATGTCAGCGACAAGGATTTCGATTTCCGCGCCATGCTGACGCTCGTGAAGGCGGCGAATCCGCAGGCGATTTTCTTCGCCGGCTACGACGCGCAGGCGGGGCCGCTTGCGCGACAGATGAAAGAGCTTGGCGTGAGCTCGCCACTCCTCGGCGGCGAAACCATGAACACCGCGAAGTTCCTCGAGCTCGCCGGGCCCGCCGCAGAAGGACACATCGCAT